>JAQZBM010000279.1 GCA_029238945.1 Clostridia bacterium | reverse complement strand
CCCTTTACCCCAAGGCCAACCTTTGTAAACCTGCTTTCACTGTCCATGGTAAGAAGCCTCTGATAAAGCCATTGATTCCTTCTGACAGGATAGTAATCCTCAAACTTAACAGCTGCATCATCAATACAGCAAAGGGAGCCAGGATTATTTATCTCTATTTTGTTTTTCTCTATTATAATAACTATTTCTCTGTTGATTTCATAGTAATCCCTATGGATTACAGCGTTGGCGACAGCCTCCATAAAAGCCTTAATCGGATAATCAGCATTGGAAGTCATATCTTTAACATACTTTTCAACATCATCCAGCATCTTGAATATTGGTCCTGCAAAATATTTTATTTCTTTTTTCTTATATTTGCATACCAGCTTTATACCTGTATGAGGCAGAAAAATCTGAGGGTTGCGGCCAAAAAGCAGCAGTCCTCCTATGGTAGGATGAAAGCGTCCGGAGTCATCTTCCTTACCAATTATACCAATGCCCTCCAGTAATGTATGATACCCTTCATCATCATTTTTTAAGCCCATTTGTGAAATATAGCTTTGAATATAATCTTCATTTAGCTCACCTATATCCACTTTGCCCAGCACTGTTCTTTCATACTCGATAAGTCCCGTCTCCTGGAGCATCGCAGCTATTTCCTCACGTCTCGCTATGTCTGTAGTAGAGCCTCTCCTGATATAAAAGGTACCTGTTTGTCTAATCTGATGGGGTTTCTGATTGCTTTTGTAAATCAACAGCACCCCTAGGATCTTATTTTCTATATTTACCGTTTCAAAGGCAATCTGCACCGGAGGATCACACCTCTGGCTTATTAACTGCTGTATCTGCTCTTCTCTATATTTTTTCTCTTCTATTCCGACCATTCTCTTGGTATGGTCCTCTACACCATATATGATATAGCCCCTTCCACCCTTGGAGTTGGCGATTGCACATACATCCTTTGCAAGTTCCTTTTTCTCGCTGTCGGTTCTGAGAAGCAGTTGTTCTTTAAAATCCAGCTTTGTACCTTCTGATTTCTGGAGTAAAGCCAATAGCTTTTGTCTGTCCATGCTATCCACTCCCTTCAAATCTCTAGGTTTGATACTATTAGTTTATCATAATAGGGTAATATTACAAGGGCTGCAGTCTGACTTATCAGTTAAACAATAGTTTAACAAAAGCTTTACAGGTAACAGGTGCTAGGTAACAGGTATTAGGTAACAGGGTAGGGCGCGGACCTATGTGTCCGCCCTCGGGGTACCGGTTAAAAGCATATCTACAAAACAAAAGACAGCCTAAGGCTGTCTATCTTTTAATATTATTTCTGAAAGCGTATATAGCTGCTTGAGTTCTATCGCTTACATTGATTTTTCTAAATATGCTCGAGACGTGATTCTTTACCGTCTTCTCACTGATATACAACTCATCAGCAATTTCTTTGTTGTTGAAGCCTTCTGCTATGAGCGACAATACTTCATACTCACGCTGGGTCAGTTCATTCTCCGGCTTCAGCCTTACTCCTCTCGGCTTATTGAATTCCTTCACAAGCTCTGCTGCAAGCTTCGGCTGAATATAGGACTCGCCGTTGTTGGCATCTCTTATGGCTTTGTAGAGTGTAGCAGAATCAGAATCCTTCAGTATGTAGCCTGTAGCACCTATCTGCATTGTTTCCAGCAAATACTCCCTGTCCTCATGAAGAGTTAATACAACTACATTAGTGTTAAAACCTTCTTCTTTAATTTTCTTTAAGGCATTTATGCCATTCATAACAGGCATGTTTATATCGAGCAGAAGTACGTCAGGCCTTAATTCTCTAACCTTATCAATAGTTTCTGCTCCGTTTGAAGCCTGTCCTACTACCTTAAAGTCAGCTTCCAAATCCAAAAGCTGCTTCAAACCTTCTCTTACTATTGAATGATCGTCAGCAATCAAAATGTTAATTATATTCAAAATATCACTCCTCATTAATTTGTAAAGGAATACTTGCATAAACCCTAGTACCCTTGCCTGGTGTAGATGTAACCTCCAGTTTTCCGTTCAGAAGCTCCACACGTTCCTTCATACTCAGAAGTCCATATCCTCCATCCAGATCTCTGGATTTAACATTTCCCTTATCAAAGCCTTTACCGTCATCTTTTATAATCAGCTTGATGCATTCTTTCTGAAACTCCAGCTTTACATGTATATTCCTGGCTGCAGCATGCTTCCTGACATTGTTTAAGGCTTCCTGTATCAGCCTGAATGCGGCAAGCTCAACTATAGGGTTGAGAGTTACAACATCACCGAATACAAGCATTTCTACATTCTGCTTTGTCTCATCTATATAGTTAGTAATGAATCTCTGTACTGTAGGCACTAAGCCCAAGTCATCCAACGACATAGGCCTCAAATCATATATAATCTTCCTTATATCCTTTAAGCTGACTCTGGCAAGCTCCTTAAGAGAATTCAACTCCTGCTTCACCTGCTCAGGATTCTTGTCTACCAGCTTTTCACAGAGTTCAGACTTTATTACCAGATTGGCCATAAGCTGAGCTGGTCCGTCATGTATTTCACGAGCCACTCTCTTCCGTTCTTCTTCCTGAGCCCGGATTATCTTGATACCCAAAGTCTGCTTCTCACGAATTCCTTCAATCTCTTCACTTAAGTCCTTAAGGCCTCCGCTTAAGTATCCCATCGCTACTCCAACCTTGGATACCAAGGATTCTGCCTTTTGTGCAGTTTCCTTTGCAAGCTTGTGCCTTCTCTCCAGCTCATTTCTTCTTTGAATAAGCTGCTGTTCCTCGTTCTGCTTCATTATAGACTGTATTTGGATATCCTTTGCTCTTTCGTATGCCTTTCTGATATCCTCTTCATTGAATTCCTTGATGTTTTTGCTTACTATCATCAGCCGGTGACGGCTTTCCTTTTCCTGTACCTTTAGCTCATCCACCGCCCTAATAACTTCCAAGGTTTGACTTCTTACAAGACTAAGCTCTTCTTCAACAAGACGACATTCGTTTCTGGCACCCTCTGCTATATCAAATATATCATTTTTACTTTTTTCAATTACATCTACAGTATTTTTAATAATCTCATTCAGCCTGTCTATTTTCAACAACTCCTTGGAAAAAATAGATTTAGGTATATGTAATGATTAAATTACTTCTGTAACTTAACTTATTAACTTATATTATACTACATAATATATTAATTCGTACAAATAAATGTTTTTTTGGTATTAATTTGTATAAAATTTATTTTTTTGTCATATAATATTATATTATGAAAAAACAGGGCCTATCGCCCTGTTTAATTTATGTTTTCCAGTTGTTGTTCTTCTTCGTCAGTAAAAAGCTTATGTAAATCCAAAATAATTAATATTCTGTTGTCAAGCTTACCTACACCCTTGATGTATCTTCTGTCAGCTCCGGCTATCATAGGTGGTGCATCCTCGATATCTTCTTCATTCATAGTCAATACTTCCGAGGCATCATCTACTACAAAGCCTGTTCTCCTGCTGCCATTATTTACTACAATCAGCCTTGTCTGCTCAGTAATCTCTGTTTCAGGTAGGTTGAATCTTTTCTTAAGGCTTACAATTGGAATAACCTCACCTCTAAGGTTCATTATACCGTCAACAAACGCAGGTGTGTTTGGTACCTTTGTAGGTTTCTGGTATGGGCTGATTTCTTGGACTTGCATAATCT
>JAQZBM010000032.1 GCA_029238945.1 Clostridia bacterium | reverse complement strand
AAGGTCTGCACCCTGCCGCCCGCCTCTTCAAAAGCTCTGGCTGTATCATACTCACAGTTTGTACCCGGAAAAACCGGAATAAGTATCCTTGGAGCTGCTATTTTAAAAGCTGACCGTTTATTGACATTTGAATAATAAAAGTTAGCTTCTGTGTATTCCTGGTCCTTTATCTCCACAAGACTGCTGGGGAATACCTTAGACAGTGGTTTCTTCCAAGCTTGTGCTGTCTCTGTCAAAGCAGCTGCTTCCCCTCTCCAGCTTATCTCCTGTTTCTGCTGAGTTCTGCCTAATATCTTGAAATTAAGTCCTTTAAACAAATTCTCTATATCAAATTCATTCCCAATTTCCAAAATGATATTGCCGTAGTCGGCTGTAAATAAGTTATCCGGCTTAAAGCCTTCATCAATTTGCATGCCAATCTTATTGCCGAAGCACATTTTACTTAGTGCTGCAGCTGCTCCACCGTGCTTTACAACTGATGCCGAAAGTATCCTTCCCTGCCCAATCAGCGTTCTCACTCTGTCCAGATTATTCTTCAGCTGTTCAAAGTCAGGCATCTCATGCTGGTCTCTGGCTGCACAAAGCATTACTACATGGCTGTCTGTACACTTAAACTCAGGTGAAACTGCTTTGTCGGCATCCATAGTACCGACGGCAAAAGCAACCACTGTAGGCGGAACATTCAGCTCCTTAAAAGTGCCTGACATGCTGTCTTTGCCTCCAATAGCCGGTATTCCAAGCATTGCTTGAGCATAATAGGCCCCCAGCAGTGCACTTAGGGGCTTACCCCATTTCTCAGGGTTTTTACCCAGCTTCTCAAAGTACTCCTGCAATGTAAGTCTAAGTCTGCTGTAGTCAGCACCCAAAACCGCCGCCTTTGCTGCCGCTTCCACCACCGCATACATAGCACCGTGAAACGGGCTCCATGAAGATAGATATGGGTTAAAGCCGTAGGTCATAACAGCAGCTGTGTTTGTATCAGCGCCCTGCACCGGCAGCTTCATTACCAGTCCGTCCACCGGAGTTGACTGATATTCCCCTCCAAAGGGCATAAGCACTGTCCCACCGCCTATACTGCTGTCAAAGCGCTCTACCAAACCCTTTTGACTGCATACGTTTAAGTCTCTTAAATTCTCTATCCATCTATCCTTAAAGCTTGCTAAGCTGTTCTTTTCCTTCTTCACCTGCTCAAAGTAGCTCTCTGAAGATGGAGCCATTACAATAGCGTCTGCATGCTGCTTCACTCCGTTGGTATTCAGGAAGTCTCTGCTTATATCAACAATTATACTTCCCTTCCACAGCATTACCAGCCTTTTTTCCCCGGTTACCTCAGCTACCTTTACTGCCTCCAGGTTCTCATCCTTCGCATAGCTTATGAATATATTCAAATCTTCTCTGTCCAGCAGTACTGCCATTCTCTCCTGAGACTCAGAGATGGCAAGCTCTGTACCGTCAAGACCTTCATATTTCTTAGGTACTGCATCCAAATCAATAACGAGGCCGTCAGCCAGTTCGCCTATGGCAACTGCCACTCCGCCTGCACCAAAGTCATTACTCTTTTTTATAAGTCTGCTAGCCTTTGGGTTCCTAAACAGTCTTTGAAGCTTTCTTTCTGTAGGAGGATTACCCTTTTGCACTTCTGCCCCACAGCTTATAATGGAGTTGTCATCGTGCTCCTTTGAGGAGCCTGTTGCCCCGCCGCAGCCATCCCTGCCGGTTCTTCCGCCAAGCAGCACTATTACATCTCCAGCCTTGGAAGCATCTCTTATCACATTGCTGCGCGGAGCCGCTCCAAGTACAGCGCCGATTTCCATGCGCTTAGCCACATAATTTGGGTGATATATTTCAGCGACCTGACCGGTAGCCAATCCTATTTGGTTTCCATAGGAGCTGTAGCCTGAAGCTGCACCGGTAGTTATCTTCCGCTGCGGCAGCTTGCCCGGAATTGTTTGCTCGATAGGTGTTCTCGGATCACCGCTGCCTGTTACCCTCATGGCACCAAAGACATAAGACCTGCCCGAAAGTGGATCTCTTATAGCACCGCCCAGACAGGTTGCAGCCCCGCCAAAGGGCTCTATCTCTGTGGGATGGTTGTGAGTCTCGTTCTTAAACATCAACAGCCATTCCTCTGTCTCGCCGTTTAGCTCAACCTCCACTACAATACTGCAGGCATTTATCTCATCGGAAATCTCCAAGTCCTCCAGAAGTCCCTGCTTACGCATTTCCTTCATCCCTATAGTGGCAATATCCATGAGACTTATATCTCTTTTTTCATCGTTATATACAAATTTTCGTGTTTTTTGATAAAGGTCGTAGGCTTTCTTGACATGTTCATTGTAGATGCTGTCTTGGATTGTGACATTTTGAATTTGAGTCAGAAAGGTGGTATGTCTGCAGTGATCAGACCAATAGGTATCTATGACGCGAAGCTCGGTAAAGGATGGATCTCTTTTCTCTATATCTCGGAAATACTGCTGGCAAAATTCTAAATCTTCAAGGCTCATTGCCAGACCTAAATGCTTTATCATAGCTTCCAGCTGCTCACTGTTATAGCTTATGAAGTCCTTCAATATTTTTATCTCATTTACTTCCACAAGCTCTGTGTCAAGCTTACAGGGTTTTTCCATGGAAGCCTCTCTGGAATCCAACCGATTTATGCTGTAGCTTTTTACTCTGTCAAGCTCTTCGTCAGATATAACTCCCTTGAGTACTATAACCTTTGCCGTCCTTACAATAGGACGTTCCTTCTGCGTAAGAATCTGTATGCATTGAGCAGCAGAATCCGCCCTCTGATCATATTGTCCCGGAAGGTATTCTACCGCGAAGAACTTCTCATCCGCATCAAAGCTTATTTCCTCATGATAGACATTGTCTACATTGGTCTCGGAGAAAACCAGTCTGCTGGCCTTGGCATACTCATCATCATTCAAGGCCTCTATATCATAGCGGTTTATTATCCTTACTTCTTCCAGACCTTTAACCTGAAGACTCTCTTTTATTTCAAATAATAAATTATTTGCTTCTGCTGCGTATTCTTTCTTTTTTTCTACATATACTCTTCTATTAATACTCTGCACAGTCTTACACCTCCTTGTCTTTACAGCCTTATTCTAGCATAGTATAATTAATAAATGAAATTAATATTTCTAATACCAGTGATAAGGGGTGCTTATAAATGGATATAAATTTTGAGTTATATAAGGTTTTCTATTTTGTTGCGTACAAAAAAAGCTTTTCTGCAGCAGCTAACAAGCTTTTCATCTCACAATCAGCGGTCAGTCAATCCATCAGACAGCTAGAGCACAAGCTAGGCTGTCCACTTTTCTTTCGAAATACAAAAAAAGTAAAGCTGACACATGAAGGTCAGGCACTTTTCACTTATATCGAGCAGGCCTTCAACTTCATAAAAACAGGGGAGAAAAGGCTGGAAGATATGAGCTCCCTTGTATCAGGAGAGATAAAGATTGGTGCCAGCGACACTATATGCAAATATTATCTAATGCCGTATTTCAAGAGCTTCAACGAGAAGTATCCGGGCATTAAAATTAAGGTGACAAACAGAACATCGCCAAAATGCATAGACCTTTTGAAGAACGGCAGTGTGGATTTCAGTGTAATTAACATACCTCAAAACACTGACATTCCTCAGTTGAGCTTCGCTAAGAGCAGGGCAGTAAGGGACGTATTTGTGGCAGGGGCAAACTACTCCCATCTGAAGGGCAAGGCTTTATCAATTAAGGATTTGAGAGAAATACCTTTGCTTGTGCTTGAGAAAAACACAATAACCCGGGAGTATTTTGACAGCTTATTGGAGGTCTATGGACTGGATTTAGTTCCCGATATAGAGCTGGGAAGCATAGATGTGCTTTTGGATATGGCAAAAATCGGCCTGGGAGCCGCCTTTGTCCCTGATGTATGCGCAGAAGCTGCTGCCTCAAGGGGAGAAATCTTCGTGCTTGATATAAAAGAAAAGATACCTGAAAGATATATGGGCACAGTTACCCATAAGAATATACCGCTGTCTCTTGCAGCGGCAAAGTTTCTGGAAATGCTGGGGGAGAATCCGGTCACTGGTGGAATGATGTAATGCTGACCCATGCAATAGCCGAACGTTTTGTAGCGGCAGACCTATGTGTCTGACAGCATAATTAAGGGACGCTGTGGGCAGCGTCCCCTACTGATACCTGTCACCTGTTACCTGTCACCTATAAGTTCATATAAACTTCTGTTGATAGAGCTCGAATAGCTCTCCTTTCAGGTAATAGGGCACCTTAGACAGCTTTTCGATATTTCTGGCACCAAGCAGCAGCATAAAAACTCTCATCTGATAATTCAAGTCTTCTATAGTTTCTCCTGCTGTCTTAATTCCATTTTCCAGAAGCTCTCTCAGTATAAGTCCGCTTATGCCTGTGATAGAGGCTCCCATGCTCACAGCCTTCACTACTTCCTCAGCCTTGGTAATGCCGCCGCTGCATATCAGCTTAAGCTCCGGCGAAGCACTCCTGCACTCCAACAGGCTTAATGCAGTAGGTATACCCCAATGCTTCAGGAAGGAAAAGTCTCTTTCAGTGTTGCGTCCTGCTTCTATAGCTGCGAAATTTGTACCGCCCATGCCCCCAATATCTATATATTTCACTCCAGCCTGCGAAAGCTTCCCAGCCACCTCATAGGAAATGCCGAAGCCTACTTCCTTCACAATCACAGGGACCTTCGCCTGATGGATTATGTTGCTGATATTGGATAATATGCCTTTAAAATGCCTGTCGCCTTCCTGCATGCAGATTTCCTGTACGGTATTCAGATGAAGCTGCAGCGCATCTGCCTGTATCATATCCACAGCCCTTAAGGCGTTCTCAGGACTGCTGTTGGCACTTACGTTGGCAATTATGATACCCTTTTTGTTTATTTCTCGAACAATCTTGAAGCTGTACTCAGCCTGCTTATCATGTATGGCAATTGTCTGCGAGCCTACTGCCATAGGTATATTATAATCTCTGGAAAGAGTCGCCAGCTTCTCATTGATATCCGCAGTATATTCCGTTCCTCCTGTAACTGCATTAATCATAATTGGCATAGCTATGGTCTTGCCCATAAGCTTGCAGCTGGTATCAATATCCTCGAAGTTTATTTCCGGCAGAGCATTATTCTGAAGTATAACATCCTGGAAGTAGTTATGATTTCCATTCCGGTGCTGCAGAAACATCTTTATATGCTCATCCTTGCGGAAAGCTCTTTTGCTGTTTTTATCGTTATTATTCATTTTATCACCCATAACACACGGTATTTATATATATTCTGCCCATTTATTGGAGTATTAGGCCTGTCTCTACATATATTCTAAACTATACCACATCTGCCAGCAAGCTTATAAAAAAATATAGGCTTACATTGTTGTACCCTGCTGCATAGAATAAAATGCAGGGGGGATTATTTATGTCAAATATAAGCAAGGAGCTTACTACAATACTTACATCACAATTTTTCTCCAATTTAGCAAACTCCAAGAGTGTAAAAATTGCTGAATTTGATGCAATCTTATCTATTCTTATAAAGGCTCAAATTGGGTTTGATGTGGAATATTCCCCCGGCACAAACCGCACGGCAGAATCAGCAGAGCTTACCATATATATAAACCCCTCTACCACTTTAAACTTCACAATAAACTTCCAGCAGGGAAGCAGCATATTCACCGGAGCATAATCGTAACCACCCAAAAAGCGCCAGGGATGGTTCCCAGCGCTTCCATTCTTCCTTGAAAACTTCATAATCTTGAATATCCAATACCTCCGGCAATACCTTATGCAAGTACTCTCTATAGTATCCATCGTTTTCAGAGGTTGTACCTACTTTTGAAGGGTAATTGCTCAGCTCCTCCAACAGTTTAATAATACTATCCTCTCCGTATTTCTCTATCATGAAGGCAGTAATAAGGTGAGCATTGGTGTAATACTCACTGATTTTCTGTTTGTCTTCCAGCTTCTCCAGTTCAATAGCTTCAATCTCATCAATTGTAAGCAGCTTGACTCTCATGTTCTTATACAACTGCCCCGGCCCCTGTCGGTTATCTGGTGTCTCATAGTAGCTGGCCAAGCCTTCAGACAGCCAATATGCAAGATTTCCCGCAGATTTCTCCACTGTAAAAAGGTGTGTCATTTCATGGCTTACGACTCTTCCGATTTTGTCCGGTGAGTTTGCGGATGGATTTATCAGCAGCTTAATGGACTCGCCGTACTCATACCAGCCTGCACACTGCCACATGCTGAGCTTTATAGACTGCCTGAGCTCCTCAATATCCTCAAACATTTTGATTACCACAGGCCGCTTTGGTGTTATACCCCATCTTTTTATGTTTTCGTCATAAAGCTCATTCATGTCATCAATTATATCCTCAGCCAGCTTTTTGTTTTTGGTTGTGTATTTTATAGTGATATTTTCTTTCTGCAGCTCCTCGAAGTAGTTGCCTGCATCATAGAAATTCCCATGTATAAGCTTATATGCATTGTAATATTCCAGATTGTACTCCTCACTGGCTCTCTTATAGCTTTGTCTCAGCCTTGCCTTGTAACTATTCTCGTCAATCTGCTCTATACCCAGTAATTCCAAGCTGTAGTCATCAACAGGATATTGCTTGACATCTGCCATCCAGTTGGATTGCTCAATCTGCAGCTCTTTATCCTCCGGATTCAGGATTTTTAAATATTCTTCCATATTCCCGATGCTTACAAACTCAGCCTTGGCATCAACCAAATCCGCAATTGCCCTGTATACATCCTGATCTACCTTCTCTGGCTTAAGCAGACTGCAGGAGCTAAGTGCTAAAACAACTATTAACATTAAAAGGGCTAGCTTTCTCATGCTTATCAATCCTTTTCAAATAGTATTACTATTATACCACTATTTATGTCAGATTAGTATTATATGGTATGTAAAGAGGAATGGTGCATGTTTCTCACAGTCTGCTTCCGCAAGAAGCTTATTCTGAGGGATATTATATAGATAGGACACCCTGCCTGCTGAATATATATTACTATATGAAGTATTGAGAGGGTGATTGTTATCAGATACTATTTGTTTTCCAGAGCAAGGCTTATTTTACTGACAGCTGTTATATTAATAATAGCCATTGTATTGGCCTTGCTTTATTTCAGTTCAATAAACTTACATACAGCAAAGCTGGTCATGGGTGCAACGCTTATAAGCCAAAGCTATGAAGCTGAGCTGGAGGATAAAGTCACTTTGAAGCCTGATTTGGAAAAGTACTTTCGTCCTTCAAAGCTGCCTATTCTGAACGACCGTGTTATAGGACACGAAATGTTTGTTTACTTCTCTCCCGGCGACCCTGTAGATACAACTAAAATCAAGGTTCCGAAGGAATATCAAAAGACACCTGAAGAAGCTCTTATATACTATTTCAGCATACTCAGGGAAGCTGAAAATCTTGTTCCCAATAAGACAGGAGGCTGCGGAACTGTAGGCTCTGCAAAAGGTCCCTTCCCCCTAGCCTATAATTTCCTGACACCGGAATACCAAGAAAAGGTAAGCTTCGACCAATACCTGAGGTCCTTTGAAGGCATAGGACATACCAATCTGATAAAGCTGAGGAAGCTTCCGCCAGATAAACTGCATCCAAAGGATACAAGATATTTTGTAGAGCTTGAGACTATAGAAGGCTCAGACAAGGGCTTGACGTATTTTGCTTATTACTTCGGATTTGTCTATTTGCAGCAGCAGGAAGACCGGTACCTGATTTCAGATATGGCACTGTCAGGCGAGGACTTCCTGTGTGCAGCCTATCATGGCTGGTCTCATAATGCTGAATGGTCTGTGGATATACGATACGGAGAATGGTGCAAAATGATAAAGGAGAAATACCCTCTAAAGCATGAGGACTATGTAACCCAAGTGAGCTTCAAGGGTACAGACGGAAATGACTATATGATTGAGTTCATGCAGCTGACAAACGATACGGATTTTGAGGTGGCACAATACAAGAAAGCAAAAGGCGGCATGTGGCAGGTTATATATCTCAATCCGGAGGACTGCTTGAAAAAAAGGTGAAAGGTGACCTTCCGGCCGCCTTTCACCTGCTTCCTACTGCCTATATGTTTCTTATTACTCTGCATGGATTACCTGCTGCAACTACATTATCAGGTATATCCTTTGTAACTACGCTGCCTGCTCCTATGACTGCGTTATCTCCAATTTCAACTCCCGGGCATATTATTGAACCGCCGCCAATCCAGACATTATTCCCTATGGTAATGGGCTTCGCATATTCTTTGCCTGCAAGCCTTTCCGCAGGGTCAATGGGGTGAGTGGCAGTATATATCTGTACATTTGGTGCTAATAGCACATTATCTCCTATCCTAACCTTATTCACATCAAGAATAGTACAGCCGAAATTAGCGTAGAAATTTTCACCTACCTCAATGTTGTAGCCGTAATCGCAATTAAAGGGTGCTTCAATATAAAATGAGCCTTTGGCAACTATCAATTGTTTTAAGAGTTCTTGTCTTTTCTGTCTTTCACTTGGCCTGGTATGATTAAATTCGAAGGTCAGGTCTCTTGCATGGGCTCTCTCCTTGCACAGCTCTTCATCTCCTGCATTATAAAAATCACCTGCCAGCATTTTTTCCTTTTCACTTCTCATAGTACCGTCTCCTTCTTTGTGAATTTATATCTTATGAGATTACAGCAACTTTCACAAGTGCATCTGCAGCTTTAATATCGCCAATTTTGTTTACCTCTGATGCAATAAAGTGTTTTTTCTATTGTGCCAGTATCTCCCTCAACACAGCCTTCCCGTGTATGATGTCCAACAATTCATCCTCTGTTGCTATGATATCATTTCTCTTCTTGAAGTACCTGTTTGTCTTCATCACAAGCTCTTTTGACTCTTCGTCAATGGAGGAGATGAAATCCGTTACACTTTTTTCCTGATATATGTTGTAGAGATACGGGACTACTATATATTTTACGTCGTACAGTATAGAATCCTCTATCCAATAGTCTATATGCCGGACGTCTACCTTCTTCTCCATAAGCCTTGTGTAAAACTTCAAGCCGTCTCCGCTGGACTCCCAGAAGTCCACATACACATAATCAAAACGGTTAAGGAACTCTTCGTTGTAGTAGTCGAAAGCATTGCCGTGTATGATTTCAAGCTTTTTGTCGGTTTTAAACTGTGGTCTGATGTACTTTTCAAATAAATCTATGACATCCTTGTTGAACTCAACTACAGTTACACTTTCTACCTCCTCCTTCAGCAGCCAAAGATATGGGAGGACACCTATTCCAAGCCCCATGGTCATACATTTCCCATGACCTTTTTCAATTCCCTCTCCCATGCTCGCTATTTCGCTGATGGCAGGAGACATCCATACCTTATCACTGCCCTCCTTCAATACAGGCAAATCAACATCTGCTTCAAAGTATCCGATAGGATGGTGGTGGAACAGGTATTTTTCCATGGGCTGATGGAAGTTCATGCTCATTAGAGTTCTCTTTTTGATGGTGGCTTTCTCATACCACACAGTCTGTGAGTCCACGTTTTCAAGCTTTATATCCCTGAAATACGGATTGCCGATCAGGATTTCCAAGTCGTATTTCAAGCAGTCGTGGGGAACATTGTATTTTTTCAGTATCTCTATAAGCTCCTTTTCCTTCTGGGGAGTAAGAACCTTTTCAGTATAGTTAAGGATAGCAGTAAGATACTCATTTACCTCCACCATGGAGTACATGAGATTCTTCATTGCTGAATCCAATTCCTTATTTCTTTCAAATTTAATCATCTGTTACCTCGAATATATAAATTATGTTTAGCACTTATTTATGTCTATAATATCATATTTTTAATGTTTCTTATAAGCAGCATTTCTCAACTATTGGTGATATTTTACATTTTGGGACAAGATATGAACCCTCTGTCCCATTTGTGAATAAATAAAGTACAATAGTCAATCATATAACTATCAATATATATATCATCCATTGACTAACTATCAATTGATAGGATATAATATAAGTATCAGGGGGTGTAGTTGTGAGTCAAAAGATAATATCGTCAGAAAAAGAAGTATTAGCATTTTTAAAAGAACTAAAAGAACTATTAACGAGTCCTAAATTCGATCTTTCCAAGGACCTAGATATATTGATGAAGAAAAAGAATGAATCACCGATAGATCCATATACTACAGCAAATACCTTGTTAGCACTTGACTTTGATAAGCATGATGTATTAAATCATTTACTATCCTTAGAACTATCGGAGTATATGGAGACATTTATTGATGATATTGATAATAGCTTGCCACCGTTTTTTGCTTTTGCAAAAGAAATAAAAAACAGAGATGTCTATATTAAGGCAAAGATAAGAGATAGACAGAATTGCAAAGTGTTTTGCGTATCATTCCATTTTGCAAGGTATCCTTTCCCGAAAAATTTACCATACGGATAACGCTGGTTAAAAGAAAGGAGTGTATTTCTATGAATAGAGATTATTTAATCAACATGATAGAAGCAGATTGCCCGATTTGCAATAAAGTTCATTCACTAGAGATGAGAACGAGATTTACTCAGGGACTTGTTAAAGGCGAAGTTGTTGATTACGAAGAGATTTATTTTTTATGCCCATTAAGTGATGAAGGAGAAAATGAATTTGTTCCAGCAGACATTATGGATGAAAATCTTCTAAGAGCCAGAGATGCATATCGCGCCCACAAGAGATTATTAACTTCAATAGAGATTGCAAAAATTAGAGACTTCTATGGGTTAACGCAGAGTGATTTTTCCGCTATGCTAGGATGGGGAGATGTGACTGTAACAAGGTATGAAAGTAAGACTATCCAGGATGAGACCTATGATAATATTATGAGAATGACTTATGTGAATCCGATGTTTGCATTAGAGAGTCTAGATAAGCATAAAGACAGATTTACAGCAGAAAGGTATAAAAAAATCCGCAAGAATATTATAGACAGGGTTGAGGAGTTAGGAAATCTATATTTAAAGAAGCAAGAGATTAATAGCCTATATGTAAGCTATCAAGATGAAAGTGAGTTTAACGGTTATAAGCAGCTAGATATTAATAAGTTGTCTAGTGTTATTGGCTATTTTTCACATTTTGTAAATAATCTTTATAAAGTTAAACTTATGAAGCTCCTATGGTATGCTGATTCACTTCACTTTAGAAGACATGGAAAATCCATGACAGGACTTGTTTATAAGCACATGCCCTATGGGGCATTGCCTATTGCTTTTGATGAGATTATTTATCTTCCTACAGTAAAGGTAATTGAAGAGGTAATATACGACGATATAAGGTACAAGATTGTACCTTATAAAGAAGTTAACATTTCAGACTTCTCATTAGAAGAACTTGCTGTTCTTGAGACAGTGGCTAATGCTTTTAAGGACTATAAGTCCAGAGAAATTATAAACTATATGCATGAAGAAAAAGCTTATACTAATACAGAAACATATCAAATAATTCCTTATAGCTTAGCTAAAGAATTGAAAGACTTGAAATAACATAGATGCTGCGACTATCAGAAATCCCATATTTAGTTAATGCTATGCGCCTCAATTGCATGAGGTTATATGTCTGAGACGGGCACAAACTAGCATCAGATCAAAGTTCTCACCAATGAAGGGAGTGTAAATAATCTTGTGGGTAAGGAAGGGCAACTTCCTTTCTAGACAAGATTCAGCCCTATTAAATTAATGGTATGTTTGCCAGAATTGTTCAATTCTATGTATGAAATTGCTCAGTTCTGGCAATAATTTTAATGGTTAATTCATAATGAAAAATTCCGACAGAAGGCTTAGGTTGTAAGAACCCGGCCTTTTGTTTTTGCCCATGCCTTACATAGAAGAAGCAAAAGGGACGGTTCTTTTTGCTTTTTCTTGTTTGAACTTGTTAATATTAAAGTCATTAACACGTTATGAAGCTATTGGCTATTATTCAACGTATTATTATATTTCTCTTGCTGCTCCAAAAACAACTAGATTAAATTAATTGTTGAGTGACTAATCAGTTGATTGGTAGTAAATTTTATTCTTATTTACAAATTCTTTACAGTATTTAATTGTTTCTTTACGATTTTCAGGTAGAATCAAAATATGATTAGCTTACATATTTGGTTACGGATTAGATGCGATTAAATCCTTATGGTTAATTACAAAGGTACGAATATCAGACTAACTAAAAGTCTTATTACAAGGGAGGGTATAATTTAGATGAAGAGTATTAACAAAACTTTAGCAATCACATTAGTCGCATTACTCGTGCTTTCTCAGATTGCATGCAGCTATAACTCAAAACTGGCTGGGAGTCAAGGAGGCCACGTGGTGCCTAAACCCGATGGAGAGACAGTTACACTAACCATTATGCTTAGTGCATATGAATATAACTATATAGCTGGATCAAAACCCTTTATAGATTATGTTGATAAATTTGAAAAGGATTTCGGCGTAGATGTAAAATACGAAAAAATAGGCTCCCTACCCGGTAAGTATTTTGGAGAGAAAGAAAGCGAAGAATTTCTGAAGAAGCTGTCGACTAATCTCTATGCAAAGGATGGACCGGAACTAATATTCTCTGTATATTCAAATGTAGAGCCGCTTATTGCGCAGGGGGCTGTTGCTAAGCTAAATGGAAAAGTGCCAAATATCCAAAATGTCTACAGTGGATTATTAGATGAAGAAGTGTGCTTTGTTCCCGTGGGCATTAGCTATTCTTATACACTGTTAAATTCAGAGGCTATTACGACAAATGGTTACAAAATACCTGAATTGAGTTGGACTTCAAAGGATCTGTTTAATATGAGGACAAAATGGTTAGAAGGAAACAGTATTTATTTCAATAACTATGAATGGGAAAGAGTTTTTAACTCTATTATTGACCTTGATAAGTTATACGATAGTAAAAGTAACAAGTTTACCTTAGATACATCAGAAACAAAACAAACTATTAAGGATATTAGAAACTATATATTTGATAGCAACTATATTATTAATAAAGATTATAAATTCCAGAACTTCTATAACATGATTTTTGAGATACACTCACCAGAATTTGAAGAAAATGGGAAGTTATTTGACAAGAATAACGAAGCTGGTTTTTTTGATGTAGGGACATCAAGTAATCTATTAAAAGCCATTGATCAAGAATCTGGCCATAAAAATAGCGGTACTATAGCGATGCCAATGTTTGCGGATAAAGAAACTATACTTTATGCAACAGTATTTGGTATAAATAAGAATGGAAAGAATTTAGAACTGGCTTACGAGTTCATAAATGGACTGTTAAGTTATGAGGTGCAGAGAGCGATATACGATGAAGATGATCGTTACTATCCAGTAAGCAAAAGCATAGAAGCTGATATTCTAAAATTAGAGGCAGAAAAAGTCACGGATCAAAGAATAATTAGCGTAAAAGAATATGCACTAAACCAGATAAAAAGCCAGAAAATGAAGCTTTGGAATACGACGAATATCGATTTCAATAATCTAAAACTGGAGTTACAAAAGGATTTATCTACGATTATACTGGCTGATCAAGAATATAGTGCAGAAGACATGTCTTCCAAGCTTCGGGAGCTAGAGAATAAATATAATATATTTCTTAATGAATAACTTATATACAAACTAACCTTAATATTGATTTAATTTTATGAAAAAAGGTCAAGCAATCCCAGCCTTCCTAATTTCCTCTTTAAGATAATTGGAGTTATTACATAAAAAAACAACACCGAAAGCCCTGTAATTGCAAGGCTTCCGGTGTTTATTTTGTCTATTCCCACTCGATTGTTGCAGGCGGTTTGCTTGTTACGTCGTAAACCACTCTGTTTATGTTTTCTACCTCGTTTACTATTCTGTTTGAGATTTTCTCAAGTACGTCATAGGGTATGCGCGCCCAGTCCGCTGTCATGGCATCGGAGCTTGTTACGGCACGGATTGCTATGGTGTGAGAGTAGGTACGCTCGTCGCCCATTACTCCTACGCTTCTTATGTCGGGTAGTACTGTGAAGTACTGCCATATGCTTCTGTCCAGTCCTGCCTTTTTGATTTCTTCTCTCAGTATGGCATCAGATTCCTTTACTATATGAAGCTTTTCTTTTGTTATCTCGCCAAGTACTCTGATTCCAAGTCCCGGACCCGGGAAGGGCTGCCTCCATATCAAGTCGGCAGGTATTCCAAGCTCCAGTCCAACCTGTCTTACCTCATCCTTAAACAAGGTGTTGAGGGGCTCTATAAGCTTGAACTGCATGTCCTCCGGCAGTCCTCCTACGTTGTGGTGGGACTTGATGGTGGCAGCAGTCTTGGTGCCGCTTTCGATTATATCGGGGTATATGGTACCCTGTACCAGATAATCTATATCGCCAAGCTTGCCCGCTTCTTCCTCAAAAACTCTTATAAATTCCTCGCCGATGATTTTTCTCTTTTTCTCCGGCTCTGCTACACCTGCAAGTCTGCTTAAGAATCTCTCCTCTGCATCAACTCTTATCAGATTCATGTCAAACTGCTCTCTGAACACCTGCTCCACCTGGTCTCCTTCATCCTTACGAAGCAGTCCGTGGTCTACAAATATGCAGGTAAGCTGATTGCCTACCGCCTTATGCACCAATACGGCAGCTACTGAAGAGTCTACTCCGCCGCTTAAGGCGCAAAGCACCTTCTTGTTACCTGCCTTTTCCTTTATCTCAGCCAGCTTCTCGTCTATAAAGCTGCCCATAGTCCAGTTGCCCTGCAAGCCGCAAACCTCATATAAGAAGTTGTGCAGTATGGATTTGCCGTGCTCTGTATGCTCCACCTCAGGATGGAACTGAACTCCGTAAAGCTTCTTAGCCTTGCTGCCCATTGCCGCTACCGGGCAGGTTTCTGTAGTTCCCAGTATCTCAAAGCCTTCAGGAATCTCACATACATAGCTTGTATGGCTCATCCAGCATATGCTCTTGTCCGGTACATCCTTGAATATTTCTGAAGGCTTAACTGTCATTTCAGTTTTGCCGTACTCTCTTTTGTCTGCTTTAGCAACATTGCCGCCCAGCATATAGGACATAAGCTGTGCTCCATAGCATATTCCCAGTATAGGAATTTCGAGCTCAAATATCCCTTTCTCACACTTTGGAGCGCCCTCCTCGTATACGCTGGCAGGACCTCCTGTGAAAATTATTCCCTTGGGATTCTTCTTAGCAACCTCTTCTGCGCTTATGTCATATGGTACAACCTCGCAGTATACATTAGCCTCTCTTACTCTTCTTGCAATCAGCTGATTATATTGACCGCCAAAATCGAGAATAAGCACTAATTCCTTATTTTCCATTTAGTTTATACCTTCCCTTATATGTTTTTTGCTATTACAAGCTGTAATTTGGTGATTCCTTTGTTATTTGAATGTCG
>JAQZBM010000278.1 GCA_029238945.1 Clostridia bacterium | reverse complement strand
CCAATTTAAACGGACCATTCACTACTAAAGGCATAGAGCCGTTGAAATATTTCTCCTTGTACTTGTCAATCAGGTCTTTTATCGCAGGCATATAAGTCATTGTAGTTGTAAGGTCGATAAAGTATGGTGTAGGGTTCTCAAGTACAACTTGAAGTGTTTTATTGTTAAGCACCTTTATTCCCAATTGACTTTCAGCAATCTTGCCATTATTAAATAATTCGGCATTTTTTATATAATACATTAAAAATGCATATTCCGAGGCTACCTTAGGGTCCAAAGCTCTTTTCCATGCATATGCAAAATCATATGCTGTGACAGGTTTTCCATCAGACCACAGAGCATCTCGCAAATAAAATGTATAAGTAAGCCCATCCTTACTCACTTCATACCTAGAGGCAATTCCAGGTATTATGTCTTGACCATTTCTTCTCATTAAACCTTCCATTACCTTGCTGCTTACTTCCACTTCCGCTACTGAAGAAGAAGTTTGAAAATCTAAAGTATGAGGTTCAAAGCCTGTACTGTTAATTACTTTATAGCTCTTGATTGAGCTGTTTTGATTTGTACCGGTGTCTGCAGCAACTAGCATACTGCTTGAAATAATAATAGCTGCCAAAGTTAAAATGAGATATTTCCTGATATTCTTCAATTTGATTCCCCCTAACTCGAAATGTAAGTTTTAATAAAATAGTCAAACCTCACTAGAACATTTTTTTACATTAAGTTGTATTACATTACAAATTATACATTATTTTGCACATATGTACAATATTCTCTATACATACTTATTTTTAACAAATAAAAAAACAGCAGATAACTGCTGTTTAAAACTTATATAGATAAGTAAGCCTGTAAGCCGGGTTCTGTCGTGGATGATCATCTATCTAGACCTAACGTCACCATTAGGTTCAAGCGACCTTACCCGGAAGAGGAACGGGCCGTTCCCTGCTTCTCGAAGAAACTTCTTCTCTATTTGGTCTTGCTCCAGATGGGGTTTACATAGCCGTTTAGTTACCTAAACGCTGGTGAGCTCTTACCTCGCCTTTCCACCCTTACTGCCTTCTTACGAAGGTTAGCGGTATCTCTCTGTTGCACTTTCCTTGGAGTTGCCTCCACCGGGTGTTACCCGGCACCCTGCCCTATGGAGCCCGGACTTTCCTCACGTGTGTATAACACCCGCGATCATCCAGCTTACTCATTATTAATTTTTCTTTTTAATTTCTCAACAAATACTATTATATCGGCTTTATTACTTTGAGTCAACTCAATAAATCTGTCTCATTTAGCACATTTTATATGTATTTGCTGTACAATCCATACTATATTATTACACTGATATCCTTGTTTGCCGCAGACTCAATTATTTCCACATCATAGCCGGCTTTTTTGCATTTTTCCCTTAAATATTCAGCCATAGCAGGTATCATAAGGCTTTCTGTGGCGAAATGTCCTGCATCAATTACAGCCAAGCCTGCTTCTACTGCATCAAGCAGCTCATGATACTGCATATCTCCTGTTACAAGTACATCAGCGCCGGCAAATCTTGCAGCACTGGTAAATTTATTACCTGCTCCATTCAACAGTGCAACCTTCTTAATTATCTTGTTGGGGTCACCTGATATCTTTACTTTATCCAGTCCCAAAGCCTTTTTAACTGTCTCGGCATACAAAGCCAAAGTAGTTTCATTTTCAAGCTGTCCAAGTCTTCCTAAGCCATATGACTTGCCAAGGTTCTCCATTGGCAATATATCATATGCAGGCTCTTCGTATGGATGTGTCTTAAGCAATGCTTTTATAGCCTTATTCAAGCTGCCCTGAGGTACTATTGTACTAAGCTTTATCTCATCAGTCTCCTCCAGCTTTCCGGGCTCTCCTATAAAGGGATGGGTTCCTTCCTCAGGCAGGAATGTTCCTGTTCCTTCAGTTCTGAAGCTGCAGCTGCCATAGTTCCCTATTTTACCTGCACCTGCATTTACCATAGCTGTAAAGACCTTTTCCTCATGTCCCTTTGGTATGTACACTATAAGCTTATAAAGCTTTTCTGTCTGCGTAGCTTCGATAATCTCAAAGCTCTTAAAGCCTAGTCGGTTAGCGTATAAATCGTTTAACCCGCCATGCGCGATATCGTAATTTGTATGGGCGCTGTATACTGCTATGTTGTTGGAAATAAGCTTCAGCAGCTTTCTACCCAGTACTGTGTCTGACGTAATTCTTTTGACAGCTCCAAATATAATAGGGTGATGGCTTACAATCATATCAGCCTTCTGTTCTATTGCCTCGTCAATTACCCAATCTGTAACATCAAGACAAATAAGAACCTTATTTATTTTGGCGCTGCCGTCTCCCACAAGCAAGCCTACATTATCCCAATCCTCTGCCAGCTTCTTGTTTGCAAGCTCCTCTATCATGCCTGCAATGGTTTGACATTTTATTATACCCACTGTTTCACCTCATTATAGTACTTTTGTAGTTCCAAGCATTCATTCAGCTTTCTTTGACCTGCCTCAGTCTCTACTTCCTGAAGCTTATCTATTACATTCTGAAGCTCCCTTGTCTTCTTTTGGAGGAGTTCTCCCAGAAGAGGGTGCTTTTTCTCAATTAATTTCGGACCAATTTCAAGAAATTGCGGAGCTGGCTGAGGTATACCCAGATACCTTACCCACAAAACCTCATACAGCTTGGCTTCTTCCTTTACCAGCTCTTCGTCAGTAATTTCAAAGCCTTTTTTCAAAAGATATGCCCTAAGCTTTGCTGAGTCCAGCATAGGTTGTAGTACAATTGACTCAGCAGATTTGGAAACCTCCATATCAGCCTCTAATATATCCGCAATCAGCATGCCCCCCATGCCAGCTATTACTATTATATCCGCTTCCTTTGGCTCCAGCACTGAAAGCCCGCTTCCCAGCCTTGTTTCTATCTTTTCTTCCATTCTGTTGGCTTTTATACGGCCTTGTGCTATCTCTATAGGTCCTCTATTTACATCCGTTGCTATAGCGTTTCTTACTGAGCCCTTGCGTATCAGATAAATCGGAAGATATGCATGGTCAGTACCGATATCAGCTAAGGTTTCACGGTTTTTTATGCTGTCTGCAATTTTCTGCAGCCTTGGTGATAATTTCAAATCAATCATCCTTTGTAATTTTATAGCAGTGTTTCATTATATCGGTCTCAGTTCCAAACCTATTATACTATAAATTCTTATTTTTTTTAATTTAATACGCAAAATACTAATATGCTTTTAGTTTTTGCTAAATAGTATTTTATATGAGAGGTGTTTTTTATGAGTAAGAAATTGGTTATGAATACAGATATAATTCAAAAGTTTAAATGGGGCGGAACAAATCTCGAATGGACTGAGGAGGCGGATAAGCTTGCAAATCAGTTGGAAACCATGGAGTACCTAAATGCTGTACTTACAGATGAGCAAAAGGAAAAAATCATTCACCCGGCTGCAAATTCTTCGCAGGATTCATCGCAAGCTTCTACACTGCGCTCAGAATGACACACTGTCGCTTTTCTATTGTACAGTATATCATACAAAAAAACAAAACCTGATACTTTCGTATCAGGTATTATTTACAAATGGTGGGCCTTCAGGGACTCGAACCCCGGACCAACCGGTTATGAGCCGGTTGCTCTAACCAACTGAGCTAAAGGCCCAAATGGCTCCTCAA
>JAQZBM010000277.1 GCA_029238945.1 Clostridia bacterium | reverse complement strand
CAATGACTGAAAATGTCAGAACTAATAAGAGTTAGAAAAAATGGGTGAAATTTATGTAAATATTAGCGTTTTTAATTTGTTTATTTTTTCACTAAATAATTTTACAGCTTTGCCAGCTGAAACTGCCTTGGAGTCATACCGGTCTGTTTTTTAAATACAGAGGAATAATAGCCCGGGCTGTTGAAATTAAACAAAAACGCAATGCTTGCGATGGTCATGTTTGTGTATTTCAAGAAATACTTTGATTCTTCTACCTTATAATAATTTATATATTCAATAATGCCTAAGCCTACATTTTTCTTAAAGCTTGAGCATAAGTATTCTTTAGAAAGGTTTACAACCTTTGACAAGTCCTGTAAAGTAATTGACTCAGTTATGTTTTCATGTATGTATTCAATGATTTTGATTGTAGTCTTATTGTAGCTTTGAATCCGGTTCTCGTGAATTATATTTATGAAGTCAGCCATCATTTGATATTCATAGTCCTGCAAAGCTTTGACGTTGGTGATAAGCTCAATCTCCAATATACATGCATCGCATAAGGAAAAGGCATCCTCAGGAGGTACGTCAGCTTCAATAGCAGCTCTTGTAAACAGAGTAGCCGAGCCAATTAATGAGTTTTTTATTGAGCGTATAGGTGTTTCTGCCAGCCTGGCTCTTTCGAGCTTATTTATAGTTCTCAGGGTTTCAGAAGCAGCATCCTTAAGCTCGCGTTTTATCTCATTCAGCAGACGCCTTTCGAGATAATAGGAAGGGTGCATGAAGTGGTCGCTGTGTTTCTCTACTTTCTTTAAAATCAGCTTTTGGCTCATATTAGTCCCACCTGACATTAATATTTTATAATTTTTGTTAATATTCTATAATAATGTTATATCCAGTAACTATATAATGTCAATATAGTCCAATAAATACATATATTATGTTTAGTGGAGGGGAAAATCATGAAAAAGACATTAGCAATTCTATTAGTTCTTATTATGGTATTTGCGGTAGGGTGTCAAAGCACTCCGCAGACAACTCCTGCTGCAGAGCCTGCAGCACCGGCAGAAAAGGTAACTATTAAGTTTGCTGTTCAGGCAGACTCGACAGACGCTCTTAACCAAATAGTAAAGGCATACAACGAAAAGAGTGAGAAATATCAAGTTGAAGCTGTTGTTATGACAAATGACTCCGGTAACATGCATGACCAACTGCTTAATTCACTATCCAGCAAGTCCGGTGAATACGATGTAATTTCCATGGACGTTGTTTGGGCAGGAGAATTTGCTGCAGCAGGTTATTTAGAGCCCCTTGATACCCTTATAAAAGATAAGGGCTGGCTGCCGACAGATTTCAACTCCGGCTCCATGGCTTCAGGAAAGTACAAAGGCAAGAACTATGTACTGCCATACTTCTCTGATCTAGGCTTCTTGTACTACAGAAAAGACATAGTATCATCAGAAGATGCAAACAAGCTTGAAGCAGGTCAATATACTTGGGCTGACTTATTAGCAATGTCCGAAAAGTATATGGGACAAAAAGGCACAAAAATGGGTTTTGTATATCAATCAAAACAATATGAAGGTTTAACCTGCAACTTGAACGAATTCTCAGCTAACTGGACAGACGTCAAAGGCGGACTGGAAATGATGGATAAGTTTGTTAAGTCAAAAGCAACACCTGAAGATATATTGGTTTACACAGAAGGCGAATCTCAAGCAGCATTTACTAACGGTGAGGCAGTGTTCTTAAGAAACTGGCCATATGTTAACGGAATGATAGCTGCAGGTGATCAACCTGTAAAGGCTGACCAAGTAGGCTTTGCACCACTGCCATCAGGAAGCACAGTTGGCGGATGGATACTAGGTGTAAATGCTAACAGCAAAAACTTAGATGCTGCAAAAGACTTCCTAAGCTTTATTGCCGGTCCTGAAGGACAAAAAATCAACGCAACAGTTGGAAGCTATATGCCTGGCTTCAATGCATTGATGACAGACAGTGATGTACTGAAGGCCAACACTTTACTTACAAACACAGGCTTCCAAAATGCATTGAAGGCAACAATTGCAAGACCGGTTGTACCAAACTACTCAGAAGTATCTGACACTATTCAGATTAAAGCTCATGAATTCTTATCCGGAAACGGAAGCGTAGACGATGCTGTAAAGGCAATTCAAGAGAAGCTAGCACAATAAGCATATTATTCTTTAGGTAATGATTTAAAACAAAAGAAGCTTTAGCTTTTTAACTAAAGCTTCTTTTTTTAAGGAGAATGCTATGAATAGGATATTTAAATTCTTAGATACACATTTAGCATATGTAATGATTTTGCCTGCACTGATTCTTATACTTTTGTTTTCTATATGGCCGATTTTTGAGTCGACGAAATACGCATTTTTCGATTTTCAACTGAACGATCAAAAGAAATCCGGAACTTATCTGCATTCAAATTATAATATACCGCTATCAGATGAGACCTTTGAATACATAGACTATTATCTTCAAACTGAAGCAAGTTCAGTTCAAAAGGATGAAACTAAACAATACATTACAGAGATTAGTAAGGATATAAAAAACAGACAACAAGAAATTAAATCCCTGCTTGGCAATAATGCGGGAGTAGTGGAAACAAGCGATAAGAATATAGAGGCTATAAAAGCAATCAATGCAGACGTATTAGCTGCCCTTGATAAGCTGTACACCTTTGACGATACGTTCTATGCCAAGGATGATATGCTGGCTGTTGCTTCAGAGCTTGAGACCTGCATCATCAGCTCAAACTTTATCGGTTTAGAGAATTTTAAACAAATTTTACATGATCCCAGAGTAATGTATACTTTGACAATTACTCTGATATTTACGGCTATTTCAGTATTTTGCGAGCTGGTATTGGGATTAGCTCTTGCTTTGATTATGAACAAAGCTATGCGCGGCAGGGGAATCATCAGAACAATTTCACTTATACCTTGGGCAATACCGACCTCAGTAGCAGCTTTGCTATGGTCATACCTTTACAACGGTACCAGCGGAATTGTTGCACATGCCTTTTCAGCTATAGGGCTTATCAGTGAGCCAACTCAGCTGCTGCTCACTGCCAGAGGTTCATTAGCTTCAATAATTATTGCAGACGTATGGAAAACCACCCCATATATGGCTTTGCTGCTTCTGGCAGGACTGCAGGTTATTCCCAATACGCTGTATGAATCCTCAGCTATAGACGGAGCCGGTAAGCTGAAGCAGTTCTGGCATATTACACTGCCTTTGCTGAAGCCATCGATATTTGTAGCATTGCTGTTTAGAACCTTGGATGCATTCAGAGTGTTTGACCTTATTTGGGTTCTGACAGGTGGAGGCCCAGGAGGTACCACAGAATCAATATCCATTTACGCATACAAGGTAATGTTTGCACAAACACGTTTCGGATACGGCTCAGCAATGGTACTCGTCATGGCTGTCGCAGTGGGAATCATATCCTATGCATATATAAAACTACTAGACGTAAAGGTCTACGGGGAATAGGAGGTACGACATGGTTGATAAAAAATCGGAAAGACTGCTTGGAATAATCATTGTACTCTATTTATGTATAATCGTATTTCCTTTTATATGGGTGGGACTAACGTCCATTAAGCCCGAAAGTGAGATTTGGAGTTCCAGTGCTTTGCAGGTATTCTCCGGTCACCCTACTCTGGAGCATTACCAGGCATTATTTAAA
>JAQZBM010000276.1 GCA_029238945.1 Clostridia bacterium | reverse complement strand
ATCATTATAATGAAGCTTCCTAAAATCTCTTCATTATGGGTAATTCCCATACCGTAGGAATCACCCAATTTAAGCATTTTTTCCACTGTGTTAACAATAAAAGGGGCAATGCGATTCAAGTTAAACTCATGCAAACGTCCCATTCTCACAAGCTTATTGGATTTCATTACCTTCAAATCTGTTTCACTTACATCCCATACCTTTCCATTAACGTCGTAACCCAGTAATTTAACCGCTTGGCGCGCTTTGTCACTTAAGCCGGAAAAGCCGCGGGTGATAGTTTGCATGGTTTCTTTCTCAAAAACATTTACTAGTACAAATATAGCTCCGGACAGTCTAAGAAGTTCATCTGCGATCCATTGATAATCTATATCCATATACGTCGTCTCATAAAATTTCACTGCCGATTGGTACAACGTATTGATCTTCTCTGCCCTATCTTTTGTTTCGGTAATATCATGAAATACAACACAAAAGCAATTCTCTTCACCCTTATTTGAATAAATTGAATACCATTTCTTATGAATTGCTGAATAATACTCAAATTGGATATTATCTTCCAACGAGACAGCCCTGCTGCAAATATCCATAAAATCAAAACCCGCAATCTTCCCGTCCGGCGAGACCTCGATAATACTTTTCCCCAATAATTTGTCTGTTTTCATTTCAATTAATTGCTGAAAGGATTTATTCACTTCCAAAAATATATAATCAGTAGTATTTGCATTGTCATTCACTATACTTTCCAGATACACAAGTGCATCAGGCATATTTTCTATATAATGATGATATCCGCTTATACTAACTTTTCCCCTTTGCATTCACAGTCCCCCATTTGCAATATGTAATATTAAATATATTTATGAACTCCTATGCTGATAAATGCACGAATTTTGTCAAAATTTGAATATGAGTATATTATAGCATGTCTCTCAACCGTTAAAAAGACTTCTTACTAAAAGGAAATTTATGGTCAATAAGCACTCGTAAAACAGCCTTGCAATATTCTAGTATCAACTATAAAAGCCTGTGATTTTTATATCACAGGCTTCCTCATATCAAGCTAGGTGAATTTTAAAAGTTCACGCGAATTCCATCCACAGCCAATTCCTTAACCCAGAGGAATTTTCTCAAGAAAATATGAATTCCATTGTTATGAATTTGCATTTCTTTCCTTATATAGATAGTAATATCTTCACTTGTATACAACTCAAATTTTTCTTCATACTGAGGCTTTCCCAACTGAACTGTCGGGCTTTGTACTGCACATCAGCCTCCGCCACCGGACTTGATAAAGAGTATGACTGAATGATCTTTAGAATGCTTCTTAATATAATTTGCAGCATCTTTTTCTATTTTTATATTCATCAATACACCCTACTTTCCAATAATCTTATTTTTAAAGAGTTCCTCTAAACAAACTTTTTGCAAGATTATAAATGATATTATAGAATAAAACTTCAATCACAGCCTTCTTATTCAATTGAATTCTGATAAACCTACTGCGTGCTGTCTTTTATCACTTCAATGAACCGAGCCCCATACTTTTCAAGTTTAAACTTCCCCACCCCTGATACAGTGAGCATTTCTTCATTTGATGCCGGCAATTTGCTGCACATATCCTTCAATGTTGTATCGGAAAAAACGATAAAAGGCGGTACCTTCATCTCTTCCGCGATTATTCGTCGGAGTCCTCGAAGCTTTTCAAATAAGTCATTATTGATGTTATGTACTGGCTTCTTAACCTTTGGCGCCTCCTTTGCTATGATTCGCTTTATGTATAGTTTATCCTCACCCTTCAACAAACCATAGGCTTTTGCGTTCAAGGCAAGTATAGGATATTTATCTCCTCTTACATCAATAAAATTCTCGGCAATTAAGTATGCGATGATTTCTTTAATTGTTTCTTTCGCGTACTCCTTCATTAACCCAAAGGTTGGCAGCTTATCAAAGCCCATGGTCTTAAGCTTTTCAGAGCTAGAACCCCTAAGGACATCCGTTATTATACCGCTTCCGAAGCGCTCACCGGTTCTTTTCATACAGGACAAGATTTTCTGTGCCTCAATGGTGATATCGGTACGTTCTAAGTTTCCAACACAATTTCCGCAGTGGTCACAGCCCTTTGGAAAATCATCCTCCCCAAAATATCCCAATATATATTTTCTTAAGCAGCCGTCGGTATTGCAGTAGTCAACCATTTCCTGCAGCTTCTTATATTCATTGGTCTTGTCAACATTACTGCTGCCGTTTTCTATCAACAGTCTATTTGTAATTACATCAGCTGCACCATAGAATAGCAGGCACTCAGCACTTTCTCCATCACGCCCCGCTCTTCCTGCTTCTTGATAATAGTTTTCCATCGTCTTAGGCATATTATAATGAATTACATATCGAATGTTGGATTTATCAATGCCCATCCCAAAAGCATTTGTAGCAACGATAACTTGTACCTTATCAAAAATAAATGCTTCTTGGTTGGTTATTCGCTCTTCATCACTCAAACCAGCATGATAGGGTGTTGCTGTAATACCGTGCTCATTTAGCTTTTTGCAGATAGTATCTACCGTTTTTCTTGTAGAGCAATAAACAATGCCAGAGTTTGCACCGTTTTTCTTCACGTATTTAAGAAGAAAATCAAATTTGCTTGTTGGCTTATCCACTTCAAAATATAAATTTTCTCGATCAAAACCCGTAATTAGGATATATGGTTTCTGAAGCATCAACAATCTGACTATATCTTGTTTTACTTGAGTTGTGGCAGTAGCTGTAAGAGCTGCCACCGCAGGGCGCTTAGGCAGCTTTGCGATCATGTCAGCTATTTTGGTATAACTCGGCCGAAAATCATGTCCCCATTCAGATATACAATGGGCTTCATCTACAGCAATAATTGAAATATGCATCTGTGATAAAAGTTCCCAAAAGCTTTCTGTTTCCAATCGTTCAGGGGCAATATACAGCAGCTTGTATTCTCCGTTTTTCGCCTTCAAAGTAATATTCCTAAACTCTTGCAGGTTCAGTGAACTATTTATAAATGCTGCCTTAATACCCATTTCATTTAATGTATCCACTTGATCCTTCATCAGTGAAATAAGTGGTGAAATGACAATGGCGGTACCTTCAAGGGCTAGCGCCGGTACTTGAAAGCATAAGGATTTGCCTGCTCCGGTAGGCATGATCCCTACCACATCACGACCAGATAATATTTCATCAATGATTCGCTCTTGCCCCGGTCTAAATTCTGAGTACCCAAAGTACTCCTGCAATATGTGAATTGCTTTATCTTTCATTCTTTAAGCTCCCTCTGCTTATGTGCTATGCTCATTAACTTAGTTATTTATTCTAATGTCTTTTATTAGGAATTAAAATATGTCACTTAATGTTACTTTAACATACTTTTCAACGAAAAAACACTGTTGCTTTGCAACCTCTTGATTTGATGGTGGTATAGGAGCTCTGGCAGAGAACCTTGGGATACTCATGCATTCAAATCCTAATATCCTGATATCCTGGTGCCTGGCACCAAAAAAAGAAGATGCGGGCAATTGCCTGCATCTTCTTTTTTTTTACCGCTATTATTCTGTTATCCAACCTTGCTCTAAGAAGTACTTCTTAGCAGCTGTGTGATATTTAAGTAGCATATCTTTTTCTTCTGCTACTAAATCTTTGCTCATTTGCTTCATAACAGCAGATACATCATTCAT
>JAQZBM010000275.1 GCA_029238945.1 Clostridia bacterium | reverse complement strand
GGGCTTTGGCGGGCATAATGCAACGATTATATTGAAAAAATATCAATAAATGATATACTTAGAGATTGGTAAGGACTAGCATTTTGGTCCTGCCAATCTTTTATCATATTTTAATATACTCTTATATATGTAGATTGAAAAGTACAGTATGCATATATATCTGTATACACAGGGAGGAATTAATTTGCCGGGCAAGGACAATAGAAGAAATAATGAACTAAAGGAGCTGCAATTAAGCATCGGTTATGCTTTCAATGACATTTCGCTTTTGAATACGGCCTTGACTCACAGCTCCTATGTAGCCAACAGGGCTGAAAAGCTGGAGCATAATGAGAGGCTGGAGTTTCTTGGCGACTCAATTTTAAGCATGATAATCAGCCAGTATATCTATAGAAACTGCAAGGAATACGCAGAGGGACAGCTTACCAGGATAAGGGCAAGTATAGTATGTGAGCCTTCCCTGCATGAGGCAGCAGTCAAAATAAATCTTGGACGTTATCTGCTGATTAGCAGAGGTGAAGAGCTGACAGGGGGACGGAGCAGAGCCTCTATACTGGCAGATGCCTTTGAGGCATTGATTGCGGCAATTTATCTGGACGGCGGCATTAACAAGGCAAAAAGCTTTGTGCTGGGTGCCCTGAAGGAAATAATAAAACGCGGAATACAAAATAAAATTATCTCTGACTATAAGTCCTATGTGCAGGAATTTGTGCAGAGGACCAGTAAGGCAAAGATAAGCTACGAGCTTCTGTCAGAGGAAGGGCCTGACCACAATAGAAGCTTTGAAATGGCTTTGCTGCTTGATGATGAGATAGCAGGCAAGGGCAGCGGCAACAGCAAGAAGGAAGCACAGCAGGCTGCTGCAAGAGATGCATATGAAAAGCTGGGGATAGAAAATGAGTAAAAGGCATTACATAATACCGGTATTTGTATCTCACAGGGGCTGTCCTCATGACTGCATATTCTGCAATCAAAAGAAGATAACAGGCTCAGGCGGAGACGTATCAGGTATAGAGGTAAAGGAAAAGATTGAGGAATACCTGAAGACCATGCCCTTGGAAAACTCTCATATAGAGCTGGCTTTCTTCGGCGGCAGCTTTACAGCCATACCCATTGAGCAGCAGAAGGAGCTTTTGGAGGCCGCTCAGCCTTATCTGAAGCAGGGCTTTATCAAAAACATCAGAGTTTCAACAAGACCGGACTGCATAGATGAAGAGGTTATAAGCATCCTGAAGCTGTATGGTGTGCAGATAGTTGAGCTGGGAGTGCAGTCTCTGGATGAAGAGGTTTTAAGGATAAGCAATAGAGGACACAGCGTACAATCTGTTATTGATTCAGTTAATTTGCTGAAGGAACACGGGTTTACTGTGGGGGTGCAGGTTATGGTAGGACTGCCGGGAGATAATGAAGAGAAAAGCATAGCTACAGTGAAGCGCCTTGTTGGTCTGAAGCCTCATATAGCCAGAATTTATCCCGCTCTGGTAATCAGAAACACCTATATGGAAAAAATGTATGAAAGAGGACTATACAAGCCTCTATCCTTGGAAAGTGCTGTAGAGATATGCAAAAAGCTGCTGATAATCTTTGAACAGAACAACATTGAGGTTATACGCATAGGGCTGCAGCCCACTGAGGAAATAGGTGAAGGAAAAGAGGTAGCAGCAGGTCCTTTCCATCCCTCTATGAGACAGCTGGTGGTCTCCTCTATATACAGGGATATGCTGGAGAATATTATTAACGATATGAAACCTGTAGAAAGTATAGAAATTGAAGTAAATTCAAAAGAAATTTCCGACATAATAGGACAGAAAAGAACAAATATCGATTTCTTAAGTAAAAAGTATAAGTTAAAGAAAATCGCAGTAATCCAGAGCCCTGATATTGAAAAGCAAAGTATAACAGTGAAATCTGGCGAAATTGAGCGTAATTTGTCTGTAAAAGATTTCTATAAGCTCCCTGTGAAATAAAGGAATTAGACATAAAATATAGAATATATTAACTATTCAACAAATAATTAGGGGGTTTAGGAAATAATGGAAATACTAAAGGTATCAGCTCAATCACAACCTAAATCTGTTGCTGGAGCGCTTGCTGCAATACTTAGAGAAAAATCTACTGCTGAGTTGCAGGCAGTAGGAGCCGGCGCAGTAAATCAAGCTGTTAAAGCTATTGCTATCACAAGAGGATTTGTAGCACCAAATGGTATAGACCTTGTCGTAGTTCCTGCTTTCTCGGAGATAATCATAGACGGGGAAGACAGAACAGCAATAAAATTCCTCGTTGAACCAAGATAGTAAATTTTGAAAAGCTTATTACTAAGAAGTAATAAGCTTTATTTCTTTTTTATAGATATTTTCCAAAGCTAAAGTTTCTTTCAATAGTAAACAAATTATGTTAAAATATTGGTTAGTGATAAAATGGGAGGGCTGGTTTTAATACCAGCCCCTACAATATGCTATAGAGGTGGACAAATGTATTTAAAGCAGATAGAAGTACATGGTTTTAAATCCTTTGCCGAGAAAATTGAATTAAACCTTGCAAATGGAATTAACGCTGTAGTCGGACCAAACGGAAGCGGAAAAAGCAACATCTCCGATGCCATCAGATGGGTTCTGGGAGAACAGTCCGCCAAAACCTTGAGAGGCAGCAAGATGGAGGATATCATATTTGCAGGCAGTGAGAAGAAGAAAGCCTTAGGCTTTGCTGAGGTCAGCATTTCCATTGATAATGCAGATAAGAAGCTGCCCGTGGATTTTACTGAAATAAACATCACCAGAAGAATGTATAGGTCAGGTGAAAGCGAATATTACATAAACAAAACCGCCTGCAGATTAAAGGATATTTATGAGCTTTTCATGGATACCGGTATAGGAAGAGACGGTTATTCCATCATTGGACAGGGAAGAATAGATGAGATACTCAGCAACAAGTCTGAGGATAGAAGACAGATTTTTGAGGAAGCTGCAGGTATAGTAAAGTTCAAGGCCAGGAAGCTGGAGGCTGAGAAAAAGCTGGAAAACACCAAGCAGAATATAACCAGAGTAATGGATATTATAGAGGAAATTGGCACTCAGCTGGAGCCTATGAGGGAGCAGGCAGAGGTTGCCAAAAGATATAGAGGTATCCTTCAGGAGTTGAAGGGCATAGAGATAAATCTTATTCTGGGGAATATAGATAAATTCAAAGCCAAGCTGGACAGCATCAAGAAGGAATCAGAAGGAATACAAAGCTACATCGAAGAAAAGTCCAATCACAAGCTGAAACTGGATGAAAATCAAAAAGAACTGAAAAACAGCCTGAATGAATTGGAGAGAAATCTTGAAGCCCTTCAGCAGGAAGCGCATCAGTTGGAGAACAGCATGCAGCAGAAAGAGGGTGAGTACAATGTTATTCAGGAAAAAAAGAATAACATAGAAAACTCCTTTTCAAGACTTCGTCAAAGAAAAAGAGAGCTGGAGCAGGAATGCAAGAAGTCACAGGACTCCATTGTTGAGAACAGCTCCAATATAGAGATGCTGGGAGTTCAGTTAGATCAGCTGAGAGAAAGCATAGAGCAGAAATCCTCTCAGCATGAAGACTACTACAGTTCCATATCAGTGAAGGAAACAGAGCTGGATAACATGCAGCAGCAGTATATCAGCTTAATAAATACACAGTCTGAAATTAAGAGCAAGATAAACAGCTCTTACTCATTCATTGAAAACATAG
>JAQZBM010000274.1 GCA_029238945.1 Clostridia bacterium | reverse complement strand
AAATAAGCGCTGGTTCCCTAGCGCTTATTTGTTTTTCTCGACTAAAATTTGTTCAACGTTCTCAATAGAATGTAAGTGATTATCTACTTTTATATTTATTAGTACTTTCTTATTGTTAATCCAGCCATTTTCATCAATAAGGTATCCCCCGTAAATCCAGTCAGAGTCTTTATAGGAAGGTTTTAATGAAATGTCAGCCTGTGCTTGATAAAAATCATTTTGATTTTTGACAATTACTATTTCATTAATTGTATATATGTCTATCATTTCGTTGGTAGAAACTTCTTTTGCTTTAAAACTATTTAGGTATAAAGTAATTAATTGACGTGCCGATTCATCTGTATCTAGATTTTTAGCGTTGATTTTTATAGGCTGGAGGACTTCATTATTTGGTTTTATTTCAATCTTTATTGGTGTACTTATTTGAGATTTGCTGCCACTGGTAATACATCCGGTTAGAATAATGGCTGAAATAACAAATAATGATAATAATTTTTTACACATAATTTCTCCTAAATATAAATTGTTTTATATACCATAAAATCCTTTGAAATAAGCACTAGGATGATTCCAAGTGTTTATTTCTTTCGCTGACCTAACTTCTTAATATTATTTACTATTACGATTGTACACACCACAATTATGGCACTTAACATATCTATGGAACAAACAATTGCCCAAACACCGGAATTGTACATGGATGCATTAACAGGTTCATCACCACTAGAAACCTCAAACAAGATAATTAATATATACAAGGCAACTACACATGCGATAAAAGTACCTAGCCCTATAAAAAATAAAGTAGATTTTTTCAAGTCTATGCCCTCCATTCTAGATTATTTGTGTGGGACAAAGGAGACAAGTACCCTGCCCCAAAATGTAAAACAATTACAATTGCATCGTGAGTAGTGCTGGAGAATATCTCTAGTATATTTTAACATATTTTGGTATAATTGTGGAATAAACGGATGGGGGGGTTCTAGTGGGATTAGTTTTTATACTGCTTTTTTTGATATTGTCAATAATCTTTTATTGCCTTATAAGAGCCTATTTGAATAAAAATCACGGCTTAAACCTTCCCTTAGTTCCAGATCGTTATTATGATGACCCTGAGCTAACTTTAACAGTAGCTCTAATAACTGTAGGTTCTTTAGTATTAGGTATTTTTTTCGCAAAATTATTATTAGGATTATTATAATCATATTGAATAATCCGAAGGAAACTTTCTAATAAATACGAAATTAGTCTGCGAAGCGCTAGGAACCGTCCCTAGCGCTTCCAAATCCCCTTCCAGCTCCATAAAACAACATGGTGTCATGCACCACAGAAATCAAGATTTGACTTTTATAAAGACAAAAATAAATATGCCGGATACGATGATGTATCCGGCATATTTATTTTTCCCTGTCACCTGTTACCTATTTCTTTCGTTGGGCAGCGTGCCCAACGAAAGAAATAGTTTTACTTTTTGCCAAAAGGTGCTATAATAAATACGAACACATGTTCGTATAATATATAAGAAGAGTGATAGCATGAGCAGCAGTAAATATCCCAGAATCATAATGCATATTGACGTGAATTCCGCCTTTTTGTCCTGGCAGGCGGTGTATAATCTTCAGAAGGGCGATACCCTGGACCTCAGGGACATTCCTTCGGTGGTGGGCGGTTCTCAGGCAGACCGGAGGGGCATTGTGCTTGCCAAAAGCACTCCAGCCAAGGCATACGGTGTGCAGACGGGGGAGGTGCTTTGGCAGGCAAGGCAGAAATGCCCCGGCTTGGTATGCGTGCCTCCCAACTATCAGCTTTACATGAAGAGCAGCAATGCACTGTATGAGCTGGTGAAGGAGTATTCTCCCAAGATACAGCGCTTCTCTGTGGATGAAATGTTTATAGACTATACCGGTATGGAGCCTCACTTTGGCGAGGCTGAAGAGGCGGCACACATGATAAAGGACAGGGTAAAGGCGGAGCTTGGCTTTACGGTGAACATAGGCATAGGCTGCAACAAGCTTACTGCCAAGGTAGCCGGAGACTTTAAGAAGCCTGATATGGTGCATACCCTTTGGCCGGAGGAAATACCCACGAAGATGTGGCCCCTGCCTGTGGAGGACTTATTCATGGTGGGCAGGCAGACCAAGAAGAAGCTGAATCAGCTGAATGTGCATACCATAGGTCAGCTTGCTAATATGGACCGCAAGCTTCTGCGGGATAAGCTGAAAAGCTTCGGCACTATGATATGGTGCTATGCCAACGGCATAGACGATTCTCCGGTGCAGTCGGGCTACTACCTGAAGATGAAGGGTATAGGAAACAGTACTACTATAAGGTTCGATGTTACGGATACCCATACGGCTCACAAGGTGCTTTTATCCCTTACGGAGTCTGTAGCCTTGAGGCTTCGGGCGGCACATTCCTGCTGCCGAGTAGTAAGCGTGGAGATTAGAAACTCCAACCTAGAGAGCTACTCACATCAGCGGAAGCTTTTCTCACCCACCAGCATAACCAATGAGATATACAGGAATGTAACGGAGCTTTTTGATGAGTGCTGGAAGGGGGAGAAGATAAGGCATCTGGGGGTAAGAGTGACAGACCTTTGCAGTGATGAGTTTATACAGCCCTCCTTTTTCGATGAAAAGGACAGGGATAAGAAGAATGCCTTGGACAGCGCCATAGATAACATAAGATACAAATACGGCAATGCTGCCGTTATGAGGGGTGTATTTCTTGACGGAGAGTTTTCGCCTATGACCGGAGGGTCTGGAGCTGAGGACTATCCTGTTATGAGCAGTATTTTATAGGGAGAATTTTTTAGGGGTGAAAGCATGAAATATGTAAGAAAACCCATAGAGGTTATAGCTTGGTTTGATATGCAGGGCAACCCTGCCCCTATCAAATTCAGAGTGCTGGATGAGCAGCAGGAAATGGCAGTAATAAAGGTTGACAAGATAGTCAATAAGGATTTGGATAGATTTGCGGGAAACCGGATGATAAAATATACCTGTGAAAGCTTGATGGAGGGGCAATTGAAGCCCTTTGAGATACGCTATGAAGTGGATACCTGCAAATGGTATCTGTACAAAATTTAAGCCCTGTATATGCGCTATACAGGGCTTTCAACTATGCTATGTTATAATCTTCGTTATTTGTCTCTGTGGTTGCTTCTGTATTCACTGCCGGGCTTTCCGGGACTATAGCCTTGCAGTGGCCGTTGAATACTGCGCCTTCATCGATTATAACGTTCTTTACCTCAATGTCTCCATATACCTTTGAAGAGGTGGTCATATGCAGCTGATCGCTTGCGGATATATTGCCTTGAACTGTCCCTGATATGTAAGCGTTCTCTGCCTTGATATTTCCTTTGATTGTGCTGGAGTCTCCGATGATGACGTTTCCTGTTACTATGATTTCACCTGTTACATTTCCGTTTATCCTTACTGTGCCTTCTGCTCTGATTGTACCTTCGAAGGTGGTGTTAGAGCCTATCAGGGTGTCGACCTTCTCAGTAAGTATTTCAGTTTTTCCTTTGCTAAACATTAACCGCTCCCCCTTATTTATCTATTTAAAAGTACTTTGATGGATTTACTGTGCTGCCGTTAACCCTTACCTCATAATGAAGATGTGAACCGGTGCTTCTGCCCGTGCTTCCCATCTTGCTTATTACTTGTCCTCTTTTAACCTTATCGCGTGTCCGTATAAGGTTGTATAGCCGTAACCGTGGGATATTATTACAACCTTGCCGTAGCCGGATTGCCAGCCTGCAAATATAACCGTTCCATCGCCTGTAGCTTTTATGGGAGTACCTGTATCGCCTGCAAAATCTATACCCTTGTGAAATTCAGAACCTCTGTTGGTAAAAGGATTTCTTCTATAGCCGTAGCTTGCTGTAATCCTTGTATTTACCGGTTTTCCCGTAGGCTTAGCATTTAAAAAGGCTATCTGCTTTTTAACAGGAGCTACAGAGTTATCGATTACTTCCTTCTGTGACATGGCAGCCACTGACAGCTCTGCATAAGAGGTTCTAATTTCATTAATCTGCAAGGATGTGTCATCAGCTTTGCTCGATGTAGTGCTTGCAGGATTGGCTTCCTCTTTCTTATCAGTACTTTCGGTTACCTTTATGCCTACGATTTTCTTAATCTCATCTAAGGCCTTAGCGTTTTCATCAAGCTGTGCCTGTATTTGCAGTGCCTCGTTTTGCAAGCTCTGTATTTCAGCCTTTTGAGAGCTGTTTACAGCGGCAAGCGTATTTATTTCATCTTTGCTTCTGCTATATTTATTATTTATAGAGTCCAGCATATAAAGTGATGCAGAAGTACCTACAAGCAGCAAAACCAGAACCAAAGCCACTGACTTAGGCAGCCACAGGGGTATTCTAAGAGATACCACCTTGGATTCACTTTCCGGTATGTACATGAAAGTAGCATGCTTGCTTTTTCGCTTTACGAATGCTTTTTTCACCACCATCATCCTTTTCGTATATAAATATTTAAAATAAATATATTCCTTGTCCAATAAAATAATGTCAAGTTGGCTATATATTATCAATTTTAGAATAAAAATGCAAAAATGTACAGTCCAAAAAAATAAACAGGGATTTTGAATATGCTGCAAAACCTGTCAATATGCTGCGGGAACTGAATTTTACAAGGTTCATACATTTATAAAAAATGTATTTTTTACCACATAAGTGTATCATTACTGAACATAAATTAAAATAATTCACAAATACTATTTTTAAGGACCTTTTGCATAACAGTCCTGGATAAATGGCACTATATAATGGGAAAATAAAATTCCGATTTGGAGGGGTTGTAATGAAAATAGGTGTAGAACGCTCCTTGAGTAACATTAAGTCGCTTTTGGAAAAAAACAACTATGACGTTGTAGAGATGGACAATCCCAAAGCTGACACAAAAAGAGCACAGAGGAAATTTGATGCCATAATAGTATCAGGAATGGATTCAAACCTCTTGGGTATGCACGACACTGAGTCAAAGGCGCCTGTCATTGATGCTGAAGGAAAAACAGCAGATGAAGTGTACAATGAACTGCAAAACAGATTGAGATAATATCTCCGTCACGAGTCACTAGTCTCTAGTCGCGAGTGGAACGAGAGATAAC
>JAQZBM010000273.1 GCA_029238945.1 Clostridia bacterium | reverse complement strand
TATATGGTATCAAAGGCAAGAGATGACTTACCGGAGCCGCTTAAGCCTGTAATAACTACAAATTTATCTCTTGGTATCTCAATGTCGATATTCTTAAGATTGTGTTCTCTTGCTCCTTTTACTATAATTTTATCCTTAGCCATTTTATCCTCCATTTTTATGCAGCACCAAAGCAGCAATTAATATCTACTTAAGCTTTTCCCTAAGCTCAATAATCTTATCTCTCAGCTCTGCAGCTCTTTCATACTGCATGCTTCTTGCGCAGGCCTTCATTTCATCCTCCATTGCCATAATAACCCTAAGTATGTCTTCCTTCCTGGCCTTGCTTGCTCCATCAGGTGCTCCGTATCTTACGGATTCCTCTGCAGCCGTAGTTGCCTCAATAAGGTCTCTGACTGCCTTTACAATGGATTTCGGTTCAATACCGTGGGCATTGTTGTAGTCCATCTGAAGTTTTCTTCTTCTGTTGGTTTCATTTATGGCATTTCTCATGGAGTCGGTTATCCTGTCTGCATACATTATAACCTTACCTGAGACATTTCTTGCAGCTCTTCCTATGGTCTGTATCAAAGAGGTCTCTGAGCGCAGGAAACCCTCCTTGTCTGCATCAAGTATCGCAACCAGCCCTATTTCAGGAATATCTAAGCCTTCTCTCAGAAGATTTATTCCCACAAGCACATCAAACTCGCCTAAGCGCAGACTTCTTATAATCTTGGTTCTTTCTAAGGTTTCTATATCAGAATGCAGGTAGTTTACCTTTATGCCTGCTTCCTTCATGTATTCAGTCAAATCCTCTGCCATCTTCTTTGTAAGGGTTGTAACCAATACTCTCTGCTGCTTGCTTACCTTATCGTTTACCTCCCCAATCAGATGGTCAATCTGGCCCTTTACAGGCTTTATCTCTATTTCAGGGTCTAGCAAGCCCGTAGGTCTGATAATCTGCTCCACAACCTTGCTGCTTCTCTCAAGCTCATATTTAGACGGTGTGGCGCTGACGTATATGACCTGATTTACACGGTCTTCAAACTCTTCAAAGTTCAGTGGTCTGTTGTCATAAGCAGAAGGCAGTCTGAAGCCATATTCCACAAGGGATTCCTTCCTTGACCTGTCTCCAAAGTACATGCCTCTGACCTGCGGGATAGTAACGTGGGACTCATCGACCACAAGCAGATAATCCTTCGGGAAGAAGTCAATCAGAGTATAAGGTGCGCTGCCCGGCTCTCTTCCGCTTATATGCCTTGAATAGTTCTCAATACCTGAACAGTAGCCTACCTCACGCATCATCTCAATATCATAATTTGTTCTCTGCTGAAGCCTCTGTGCCTCAAGGAGCTTATCCTGTTCCTTCAGCTCCTTGACTCTCTGCTCCAGTTCAGCTTCTATATTCTTTATTGCAATTTCCAGTTTTTCCTTAGTGGTAGCATAGTGGGAAGCCGGATAAATAAAGGTATGCTGTCTCTCCCCAACGATGTTCCCCGTAAGAGACTCTACCTCAAGGATTCTGTCTATCTCATCGCCGAAAAACTCTACTCTTATAGCTTTATCAGAGGAGGCAACAGGGAAAATGTCTAAAATATCCCCTCTTACCCTGAAAGTTCCTCTGATGAAATTCATATCATTTCTGTCATACTGCATATCCACAAGCTTTCTTATTACTTCATCACGGTCTTTCTGCATGCCCTTTCTAAGTGAGAGAGCCAGGTCCCTGTAATCCTCAGGGTCACCTAAGCCGTAAATGCAGGATACGCTGGCTACTATTATTACGTCTTTTCTTTCAAAAAGAGCAGCAGTAGCCGAGTGGCGCAGCTTATCTATCTCATCGTTTATAGATGCATCCTTCTCTATATAAGTATCAGTATGGGCAACATATGCCTCTGGCTGATAGTAATCGTAATAGCTTACAAAATACTCTACGCAGTTATTGGGGAAAAACTCCTTAAACTCGCCGTAAAGCTGTGCTGCCAGTGTTTTATTATGAGCAAGCACCAGGGTTGGTCTTTGAACCTTTTCTATGACATTGGCAATAGTAAAGGTTTTACCTGAGCCTGTTACTCCAAGCAAGGTCTGACTCTTGTCGCCGTTTATGACGCCTTGTGCCAAGCCTTCGATAGCCTCTGGCTGATCTCCCGTGGGCTTGTAGTCAGACACTAATTCAAATCTATCCATATCACAATTCTCCTTTAGAGTTTACATAAATATTATATATCAAATAAGGAGCTCAGGCAAATATGTGAAAGTCTCCTGAGTAAGCCTCTCCCAATACTTTCCGGGTCATGTCCCCATAATAAAACAAGAACACTTGTTCGTAACTATTGTATGCCTATTACATTATACTGTCAATATGAAATTATATATTTTACAAATATATAATTTCAGGTAACAGGTGGTAGATGTTAGGTGGCAGGAAATAAAAAATAACAGGCTTTCACCTGTTATTTTTTATTTCCTTATGCATCAGCCATGCCAGCTTGAAAATCATACTGTCTTCAAATTTCCGCAAATCAAAGCCTGTATGTCTGTATATCTTATCTATCCTATAAAGCAGTGTGTTGCGGTGTATATACAGTCTGGCTGAGGTATCCGTCAAGTTAAGGTTGTTCCTGAACATTTCCTCTATTGTAAGCTCTATCTCGTTGTTCAGCATATCAATGAAGCTGCTTGTAAATATACTTTCCCTGATGCTTTTTTTAAGGTTCTCATCCATGGAAGCTACAAGCCTGTATATAGCCATGCCGCCATAATCTAATACCTTTTGGTTGATATTGAATTTTCGCCTCAGTTCTATAGCCTCCAGACAAGAGTTATACAGCTCAGCCAGCTGCTGAGGCTCTTGCAGCCTTCCTCCGATTGCTACAATGCACTCTTGATAAAGCTCAGTAATTACATTCTTTTGCAGATTGCTGCAGGCTTCTTCTATTTCCTGCTCCTCAACTGCTGCAACAAAATTATCCTGATACTCCGCCAAAAGCTTCACTTCAAAGCTGCTTTTTATTATTTCTACAAGCTCGGCTTTGTTTTCTGAGAAATTAACTCCGTGTACTACAATAAGGTATAGTCTCTCTGATTTCTCTATGATAGTGCTGATAGCTGCAATATCTGAGTAAATATTACTGCCGCTCAGCAGTCTGTTAATGCTTTGATTTAAGTCTCCATCCTTGTGAAGCTCCGAATTGATAAATAAGACCGCCAGCTTCAAGGCAGTATCGCTAATGTTGCTGCATTCTTCAATATAAAAAGCTTCTGTGACGCCGCCTGCATCAATATCTACCTTCCTGTATCCCGAAAGCTCAGCAGCTTTTTCATCCAAATCCATATTTTCGGACTTTGGATAAAAATGCAGTTCGCCGCCTTCTGATAGTGCCATTTTACATTCAAGAATGCTGTAAAGCCGGGATAATATCTCGTTTATCTGCATTATAGCCTACTCCTTAAGAATAATATCTTTTATATTATCTTATAGCTTTTTCTGTTTCCATGTCAAATAAATGTACCTTATGCCAATGGAACTGCAGCTCAACAGTATCTCCGGCTCTCATTCTTGAGTGTGAATCTACTCTTGCAGTTACCTGCTGACCTGCTATATTCAGATATAGATAAGTCTCGGAGCCCATAAGCTCTGCTACTTCAACTACTCCCTTTATTACTGAAAAATCTGAGCTTAGAGGATCCACTTCTGTGTCGTGAAGGTTCTCAGGTCTGATTCCCACATATACCTTCTTGCCAATATAGCCTTGTTCTTTAAGTACT
>JAQZBM010000272.1 GCA_029238945.1 Clostridia bacterium | reverse complement strand
CGCCAGGTAAACAGAAAAACAGTCAGAAATGACTGTTTTTTCTTTTATTTTTTGTATATCAAGTATTGTAGGGGCAGGTTTCCATGCCTGCCCGTTGCTGTTTTCTCATGTGTTTATTTTGTAGTGGTAGACCTATGTGTCTGCCTAATACTCTTTATATTTTGAAATTAATTTGTTTAATCCCACAATAGTATAATATTAAATAATAGGCATTTAGATTAAATAATTTGTGGTATAATATGGTAAAAGAGTAGTGCAGCTATCGAGTATAGGAGGATAATGAGATGAGTAAAAAAGAAAGTCACTTTTTTGGGATGTATATGTCCCTGGGCTTGGCGCTTGGAGCAGGTCTCGGTGCAGCATTCAACAATATCGCTACAGCCGTTTCAATGGGGCTGATTTTTGGATTGATTATTGATACCATAATTTATACACAAGAAAAGAAGTCAGAGGATAATACACCAAAATAGAAAGTCATGAATAAGTTGTTGAGAAAATTTGATATAATTAGATATATAAAATTAAAAGGATGATTATATGAAGTCTGTAAAAATAACAATAATAATATTACTGATACTCTCGCTATCAGCAGCACTTTGGTTCGGAATTTATACTTTTGCAAAGCCGGTATTATCAGGTGCTTTTAGCACACAGCTTACCACAGCGCAAAAGCTTGAGGATTTCGATTACTTATACAAAACCTTAGAAGAAAACTATCCGTTTTTTGAAGTTAAAAAACGGATGCTAGGCTATGATTGGCTGGAGCAGAAGGACCAGTTCGAAGAAAATATAAGAAATACTAAAAATGACAGAGAGTTTTATGAAGAGATAAATAAGATAGTTAACCTGGTTCAAAATGCACATACACATGTGTTGAGCGGAAGCTTCTATGATGAGCTTAAGAGTATATATGAAGACCCTCACGGCGGATACAGCCCTGCACGCAGAGATATTTTAAACAATGAAAAAGCAATTGAAAAAGTAAAATATTGGGATACCAAGTTTCGGGAATATGATAACTACATTCCTATAATCTTCAGATATGTACAAGGAGAATATATAGTGCTTGACGGTAATGTAGAGGACTATGATATTCCTAGAGGTTCTACACTGACAGCAGTAGATGGTGTAGAGATTAAAGATTATATAAAATCCTTGAGCGACAAAACCTACTTATACTATGACTACCTGCGCAAACAGCAAAAGCTGGATGAATTAATAATACTTACTGAGCCGGGACAGAGAGTACAGCTGACACTAAGGACACCAGATTATGAAGCGATGAAGCTGATTCAAATTTCTATTTCGCTGAACCTAAAGATGATATTGCATACATACGGCTTAAATCAATGTGGAGCAGCGATGTCTTTAATACCAAATCAGATGGAGAAGTTATTTATGATTTTCTGAAAAAGGTTGAGGATTATCCGTATTTGATTGTTGATATAAGAGGAAACGGAGGAGGCAGCGATGGTTACTGGCGTTCAAATCTTGTCGCATATTGACTGGAGAGAACTACATCCTATGAGACCCAGCTGCTTTTCAGAAACAGCGAATATATTGAACCTTTTATAGAAGACAGGTACTCCTTATACAACGCACCGACAGTGGATGAACTGCCTAAGGGGAAAAACTATCCTCCTGAAATAGCAGATCAGTTTAAATATTTTGTTTCACTTACTGAAACTGTAGTTCCGCATAATCCTGTGAAGTTCAAGGGGAAGATATATCTCTTGATAGATGGCGGAGTGTATTCAGCAGCAGAGAGCTTTGCTTCTTTCGCAAAATCAACAGGCTGGGCTACCCTGGTTGGAACTACTACGGGCGGAGATGGAATAATAGCAGACCCTGCTTTGATGATGCTTCCAAACAGCGGTATTGTGGTGAGATTCTCAAGCAGCATGGGACTAAACATTGATGGTACTGTCAACGAAGAATATCATACAACACCGGACATGTATGTAGAGCAAGACTATGAAGACTTTCAGAAGCAAATCGAAAATAATGAGGTGCCCTTGCAGGAGATAAGTCAATACGATACTGTTCTAAACACGGTACTAAATATGATAGAAAAAAATAGATAAATTGAATTATTGCAAAAACGCAGTTAAATACTGCGTTTTTGTATTGAAAATTATTAGAATATATGTAAAATTATTATATGGTATAATAAATTTAATAAGTCGAAGGAAAGCAGGTGCTTTTTGTGGCAACATGGCTTACACATTTAAGAATAGCAGAGAAGGTAAAAGAGAAAATAGCTGATATAAGCTTGCCTTATCTTATTATGGGAAGCATTGCTCCTGACTCCGGAGCTCCGGATGAAACCTATAGAAGCTATAATCCACCTAAGGAGGTTACCCATTTCGAAACCAAGGATAAGGAAGAGGGTAAAAGTAATATAAATCTGGAAGATTTCTATGAGAAATATCTTTCTCCTGCAAAAATAATTACCCGTTCAGATAATACAAGGTCGTTCCTGTGGGGTTATTACTTCCACCTTATAACCGATGCTGCATGGGTAGAATTTGCGGCAGCTTACAAGAGAGCTTATGAAGAAGAACAGCACGAAGGCAAGGACTTTACAAGCGTTATGAGAGAAGAAACCTATGGGTTGGACTTCATTTATCTGGACCAGAACGGCAATGACATAATACATAAATTTAAGAATATAAAAGCAGATATAAATTTTTTCAATGAATTTGAGCCATCATATATTTATGAATGTCAAAAGAGAATAGTAAACTATTATGAAAAAGAGCGATATGTACTAGACAGAGAGTATAGATTTTTCACTTCAGAGAAAATCGATGCTTTTATTGAAAGGATAGCGCAGCGCTGTATAGACATACTGCTCTAATGATGGAGATGATTATTTGAAATCGACGCTGCTTGAAGACCTTAAAGTTGAGCTGAAAAATCATATCGATGATTTATATCAGACTGACATGCCTCTGGTTTTTGGAGACGGTAATCCTGATTCAGCCATGGTGCTGATTGGGGAGGCACCGGGAAAACAAGAGGTGCAGAAGGGCAAGCCTTTTGTCGGGCAAGCCGGCAAGAATCTCGACCAGTTTATAGATATACTGGAGATTGAAAGAACGGACTTGTACATAACAAACGTTGTTAAGCTTAGGCCATACAAAGTAAACGAGGATACGGGCAGGGAGTCAAACAGGACTCCTACAAAAAAAGAAATCGGTATCTTCTCGGCTTATTTGATGAGAGAGCTTGAGATAATTATGCCAAGGCTGGTTGTGACCTTGGGAAATATCGCACTGAAATGTATTCTGCAAGATGATAAGGCGTCCATTGGAGTACTGCACGGAGAACCAGCTCAGACGAAATTTGGAGCGGCTGAATTTTCACTGTTTCCACTTTATCATCCTGCAAGCATAATATACAAGGCTGATTTAAAGGATGTTTATCTGCAGGATTTGCATAAGCTGAAAAAATATCTGAAAGAAATGAAAATTAAGGAGTAGAATATGCTTTTACAACAGCAAAGGCAGAAGGTTATTGATATTGCCTTGAAGGCGCAAAATGAAAAGTTAATGCCGCTGACTATGGGGAACTTTAGCATCAGGGATATTGAGACAGGCTATATATGCATAACTCCAAGCGGTATGGAGTATACTCTGCTGAAACCGGAGGATATCGTAGTTGTTGATTTGGAGGGCAATATAGTAGAGGGCAGCAGAAAGCCGTCTATTGAGACACAGCTCCACTGTCGTACCTATAAAAAGAGACCTGATGTCATGGGCATATGTCACACACATTCTACCTTTGCAACAGCGTGGGCATGCTGCGGCAAGGAAATTCCGGCAATAGTAGCTGAGTTGGCAGCTATGATTGGCGGACCGGTGCAATGCTCTCCTTACGCTCCTATGGGAACAGTAGAACTGGCAGATATAGTTTCAGATTCGATTGGAGCTAGAAACGCTGTACTAATGGAGAATCATGGGATGCTGTCTGTGGGTGAAAGCATAGACAAGGCATTTGCCAATGCAGTAATAGTTGAAGAAGCAGCTAAGGTTACACTATACGCAACGCAGATAGGTGGTATGAAAACGATATCTGCTCAAGAATGTGATTATCTGAGAAGAGAAACCCAAGAAAATTACGGACAGAAGTAAATATTAATTTTAGCATGTAAAATCAGCAGCAAAAGTCAAATTTTCTTTGCTGCTGATTTTTTATGCATAAACAATTGTTATAAACTGCCATACATAATATAATATTTACTATAATAGCTATATATGGATAGCGTTATATGGAAATATTTTTGAAGCATAGCAGGAGAGAGAAAATGAAAAAAAGGGAAATAATAATATTATGTATATTAATAGCTGCAGCGTTTTTAATTAATGGAATATCTCAGGTAAATGCCGAAGGATATGACAAATATAATATTTATATAAATAATAATAAGCTTGATAAGAGCATAGCAGTTCAAGAATTCAATGGTTTTGACTATATTCCTATAAATCAAATGCAAGCCGACTTAAGCATTACAGTAAAAGAAGACAAGACTGCAAAAACTGTAGTGATTACTACAAGAGAAAAAACGGTTAAGATAAAGGACTCTGTAAATGTAGAGATAAACAACTCACCAAGCAGTAAGTTGGATGCACCGCTGATATCGAAAGAAAACAATATATATTTACCTATTATAGCAGCAGTTGATATATTTGGATGGCAAGTAGAAGTAATGGATGATGTAAGGTGCATCAGAATAAAGACACTGCCAAATGCAAAGCCGGTTGGAATGGTACTGGAGGATGAGCTTAGCATCCAGAATGGCAAAACAAGCTCACCATACAAGAAGGTAGCTTACCTCACCTTTGACGATGGTCTGGATGCCAAGATTACACCTATGATTTTAGATATTTTGAAGCAAAATGAAATAAAAGCTACATTCTTTATTTTAGGCAAGACCGTAGAGAAGAATAAGGACTTGCTTCAAAGGATGGTTGATGAGGGACACTCTATAGGAAATCATACTTACTCCCATGAGAAGAGTAAAATATACAGCAGCGCAGAAGGTCTAAAG
>JAQZBM010000271.1 GCA_029238945.1 Clostridia bacterium | reverse complement strand
TGCAACACCCTCTGCATCAAAAGGTACTGAATGTAGGCCTTCTGGCATTAGAGGATCGTCTATGATAGTTATCTTTTTTGAAGCTATAGCTTGACCAAGCTTCCCTTTTAGCATTGACATCCCCTTCTGTACACTGTCGGCGGAAAAAATTCCTGAAAAAGTATCTAGCATATCAGATGAAACATCATTTCTAAGTGCAATTTTATAGGTACCTGATTTGACAGGTTGAGCACCTATGTATGCCAAAGCATTTTCCACTGCTTCTTCTGCTAGCTCCTTTGCATTAATCTCATCAAATCTTCTTGTGCATTTATAAGCTGAAGCATTATTAACCTTTTCTCCGTCCTTGATTACAGGAGATAATGCAGCAAACATAATATTCGATTTGTTAATCAGTTCCAGACCTTTAGAGTTGACAATTCTGACAAGCCCTTCAGAGGATTGCACCATGCAGCCCTTTACATTCTTGACCTTGTCACTTTTGCTGAAGGCTTGTGCTTCCAGCTGTAGAGCAAGTGCTATCTTATCCTCAGCACTCACTTCTGCAAGCTCCTCGCTATATGCCTCAACCTTGGAATAAGCTTCACTGCCTTCAAAAATAAACTCTTTATCTTCGTTTTCTATAATAATTGCATTTGACTTTGCACCTTCAACCAACAGATTTATTGCACCTTCATCGAGTATCTCCGTATAAGCATATCCCATTTTCCCATTATAAAGGCCACGGAAGCTAAGTCCAGTACCAGAATTGACAGTATAGCTGTCAACTTCCTTTTGGAATATTCCTACTCTAAAGCTCTCACCTTTAACATAATATAACTCATATTCCTTGAAACCTGCAATATGTGCAGCATGCATAAGTTTATCCCTAAATTCTTCAAATTTCATACTACTTTACCTCCCTCCGATAGTCATTTCAGATACTCTGATCATAGGCTGACCGACATTTGTGGGTACATTTCCGCTTGAAGAGCCGCATACACCCTGACCAAACTGCATATCTTTACCTACCATATCAATATTCATTAAGACTTCAGAACCTTTACCAATAAGAGTAGCTCCCCTAACTGCGCAATCAATACTGCCATTCTTAATAAGGTATCCCTCAGCAACAGCGAAATTGAACTCTCCTGTTACCGGGTTAACAGATCCACCACCCATTTTTTTAGCGTACAATCCATCAGCTACTGAAGTAATAATTGCCTCATTTTCATCCTGACCAGCAGCAATATACGTATTAGTCATTCTGGAGGTAGGAGCAAATTTATAGGACTGCCTTCTTGAATTTCCAGTTTGCTGCATGTTCATCCGTCTACCATTAAACATATCTATCATGTAACTTTTCAAAATTCCATTTTCTATAAGTATGTTCTTCCTTGTAGGATTACCCTCATCATCAATATTGATTGAACCCCAACTATTGGTTATCGTGCCATCGTCAATTGCAGTTACCTTATCAGACGCTATTTTTATTCCTAACTTACCTGTAAACTCAGAGTTACCTTTTGCTACTGATGTAGCTTCTAAAGAATGTCCGCAGGCTTCATGAAAAATTACGCCGCCAAAACCATTATCAATGACAACCGGCAGCCTTCCAGCCGGACAAAGCTTGGCATGGAGCATCGTAACTGCAGTTCTGCTTGCCTCCTTGCCGTTATGTTCGGGATCAATATGATCAAAAAGCTCAAAGCCCATTGATTTGCCCGGGCCATTATATCCAGTCTGATTCTCTTTACCATCGCTGGCAATTGACTGGACCATAAGTCGTGTGCGAATCCTTCTATCCTCGACAAGCAGACCATTGCTGTTAGCTATTTGTACCTTCTGGTCAGTATCTCTGTATCCTACTGTTACCTGTGAAATTTCACTGTTGAAATCCTTTGCCGCTTTATACGCTTTCTTCATTACCTCAACCTTGCGTATATTGCTTACAGACGAAGGCACATATAGGACCGGATGTATATTCGTACAGATACTTTCAACAACATTTACAGAAATATCGTTAGCTGCAAACGTTAGCGCTGCTGCAGCCTTTTCAGCTGTATCCAGCAATGCATTGCAACTAGACTCATTAGTATAGGCATAAATACTTTTGAATTCCTTTAAAAGCCTTATACCTACTCCAAAGTCCCTCCCCGATACTGCAGTTTCAACTTTACCATCAATTATGCTAATACCGTTGCTGACAGTATCATCCACAAATATCTCGGCAAAATCCGCACCTGTGGATAGTGCTTTCTGTAGTACCGCGTTAATTGTTTCCCTTGTTAACATTGAATCACCGTCCTTATATTTTTTGTGAACTTGCTTTAGCTTAAGGTGAAGCCAGCAGCTTATCCACCTATACATAAGGCTTCCAACCTTAATAGGTATAGAAGCCCGGTCTTTTTATACTTATGAAGCAAAATAAAGCTTTAAATGCTCACTCTGCGTCCTATGCCCACCACATACCGCTGGTCTCTTCAAATATTATAACTTCCTTAAGGAAGCTGATAGCCTTCTTTAAGCCATCATTTACAGACATAAGGCTGTCTTCATGTTCTATACTGATTGCTCCATCATATCCAACCATTTTTAGATTGCTTATAATATCCTTCCAAACCATGTAGTCATGTCCATACCCTACAGTGCGGAATACCCATGAACGATTAATTTCGTCCCCATAATGCTTTGTGTCAAGTACGCCATTAATGGCTGTATTAATTTCATCAACCTTACTGTCCTTCGCATGGAAATGATAAATCGCTTTGCCAAGCTTTCTGATTGAAGCTACAGGATCAATTCCCTGCCAGAACAAATGACTTGGGTCAAAATTTGCGCCAATTTCATCTCCAACTGCAGCTCTAAGCTTAAGAAGAGATTCTGTGTTATAAACGCAAAAGCCTGGATGCATCTCAAGGCAAATCTTGTCTACTCCATGTGCACGTGCAAATTTTACAGTCTCTTTCCAGTATGGTATTAAGACTTCATTCCACTGATATTCAAGTATCTTTGTAAAATCCTCAGGCCATGGACAGGTTACCCAGTTTGGATATTGGGAATTCGGTGAATCTCCAGGGCAGCCGGAGAAAGTTATTACCCTACTTATACCAAGCTTTTCAGCCAGTAGTACAGTTTCTTCAAAATCCTTATGAAACTTTTCTGCAATCTCCTTTTGAGGATGAACAGGATTTCCATGACAGCTCAGCGCACTTATTTCCATGTTATACTTGGCAACAAGCTCTTTTAAATCATTTATTGCTTTGGGATCACGAAGCAACTCTGACGGATTGGCATGAGCTTTTCCAGGATAACCGCCTGTACCTATTTCAACTGTTTGAACTCCGAGCTCAGAAAGATACTTTAGTGCGTCCTCCAACCCCTTATTTGCAAGTAATACAGCTAATACTCCCAATTTCATAAATTAGTCACCTCTTAAGTTTTTTATATTATTAAGTTGAAAATTCTACAATTATTATACAGTTAATTACCGATTTATACCATCATATTTTTATTGGTTTTATTGTTATACTATAGCAATATAAATTTATTTTAATATCTTCTCTTATTATTAATTCCATACATAATTTACGGAACTAAAACCAGCTCTTTCAACTAAATCAATATCTGGTGTATAGAAAATAAAATCCAGGTCATCTATTGAAATATCAACTCCCATTAATGCTAACGCAGCCCTTCAACTGGTCCACCAGTCAATGCTTGCTCCTTTTGCTATTGAGGCAAAATGTTATAGACTTTCCTCCCACCTCATTGACTTAGAATTTTCAATATCTGTAAACATCT
>JAQZBM010000270.1 GCA_029238945.1 Clostridia bacterium | reverse complement strand
TGCTAAATGTGCCTGTTCCCTTCTTTGGTGGTAATTCTTTTGTACCCTTAATCAGAATTTGTGTTACCGGTTCTTTTACAACCTTTTCTGATAAAATATTCCGGCTGTCTTCTATGCCGTTTATCTTAAATATCTCTGCTACTACTTCGCGTTCTCCATATTGGCCCTTAACCTTTATCTTGCTTTGGTCCTTATACATGGAGCTGCTGAACTCAACCTCTTGCTCAAAGGGGATGTTTTCTTTGTAAGTTGCAGTTTCAACAGTTTTTACAGACACTAACGGTTTGGGCACTATAAGATTTATCTCCTGCCCAATCTTTATTTTCTCGGGATTAATCTGTGGATTTGCCTTTTGAAGATTCTCCATGCTAATATTATACTTTCTGGAAATCGACCAAATGCTCTCCCCTTCTTCTACCTTATGAATCTTTTCCTCATCTGTGCCCTTCAATATAAAGGCGGCAGCCTCTTCGGCAGGCATTATTTTGCCCTGCTCATTGAATTCCTGCTTAACCTCTACATTTTCTGCGAAAGTAATTTCCTTGTACTTCGCAGTGTCTTCCTTCTTCACGTATGCAGCCTTTACTGCATCTAATGCAGCTTCAGCCTCCTGCTCTGTTTTGAAGGCAGCTATACTGTTTCCATTCGCATATACGCTGAAGGACTGTATAGTGTAGCTTATCTCATCTCTCACTATTTTCTCTAAAGCCTGAGCTGTAACAATTTCCTTATTTGATGCCCTTGTCTTAGTATAAGTTATCTGGTTTCCTATACCTATTTCCGTATTCTGTTCTTTTTTGTGTTCTTCCTTTACCTTTTGTACAAGCTCTTCTATATCGCTCTTGCTTCTAACCTTGGCGTATTCCTTTCCGTCAATGCTTACTGTATAAGCTACACCGGATAAATATACATAGGCTGCAAGTATAATTACTAAACCTATTGCACCTACAGTGACCGCAAACCTTTTCTTATCTACAATCTTTTTCGAGAGTTTATGTATTTTGAGTTCTTTTGTATTCAGATTACTCAAATCAAACTTTTTAAATTGCTCTTTATTTAAATTCAGTTTCTTCAACTTCAAATCTTTCAAGTTTATTTGCTTAATATTTGAAAATCCGTTCTTAAGTTTATCCCGCAGTTGTCTAAGCGTATCCTTGGCGTTATCAACCTGCATCAATTCATCTCCTTTCATCTGATGCTGAAATAGACTCTAATATTAATATATTATATTATTCTTTGGCAAAAAGCACAACCCTTGCCTAAATTATAACCATCAAGTTTCATATTTGGTTAATATTGTAATCTATCTGTATATTTTTATTCACTCTTTAATTATTCCCTTTGCAAGCAGCATTGTAACCTTACATTTGTTTTACAGTTTTACCTCCATAATAATAACATTATATTATTGATGCAGTAAAAATATAACCCTGCATGTCCAATTTAAAATAAAATCCCGGCTTTTGATTTACGCATCTTTTTTCTGACAATATTAAAGATAATCGCCATCTGTGGTATAATTATTTATTATAAGTTAGGTGAGGTAGGTGTCCTATGAACTTTTTCAGATTAAAGTCAAATTACGAGGATTTGGGACATACGCTGTTGGAGAACGTGTTCATAAATCACTACATGCCCCAGGCACCTGGAAGCTATGTAAAGGTGTATGTACTCGGCCTTAAATACGCCCAAAATCACAGCAGCACAGCCTTATCCAACGAAACCATAGCTAAGACCTTAGACATCCCTGAGGATGAAGTGGCCAAGGCATGGAAGTATTGGGAGACTCAAGGCATTATAAAGCTTTGTCCTTACGTCGATGGCGGTGAAGATGTGGCAATTGACTTTATGAGTATAAAGGAAGTCGTGCTGAACATAAAGGAGAAAAAGCAGCCGGTAGATAAGTACAGTCCCGATAGGATAATAGCAGCCAGACAAAATCATAAAGTGAAAAATATGTTTGAGTACATAAAGAAGCTATACGGTAGAGAGCCCTCTACAAACGAGATGTTTACATACTTGGATTGGATAGATGATTATAATATGCCGCCTGAGCTTATTATCTTACTGATAGAGGATTGTTTTGGAAGAGGTAAGAAGGATCTCCCATACCTTAAGCAGGTAGCAAAGAACTGGTTTGACGCAGGCGTCAATACTCTGGAGAAAGCCAATGAATACACAGAACGGCACAAGGAGAAATGGCAGAAATACAGTAAGGTGCTGAATTTCTTAAGAATAGGCAGAGCCCCTACAGCCATAGAAGAGGAACTGCTGTACAAATGGTTCTATCAGTTCAACTTTTCTGAAGAAATCGTCATCAAGGCATGCAGCCTTACAGCCAATACCATAAGGCCATCCTTTTCGTACCTGGATAAGATACTGATTGAATGGCATGACAAGAGCCTCAATACCATACAGGAAATAGAGGCATACATAGCAAAGTCGGATAACAATGCTCCTCATAAAACAAAGACAAGCAGCAAGCCGCAAAAAACTGCTTTTAATAATTTTAAAAACCGTACCTATGATGCAAATGCCTTAGAGGATATATTGCTCAAAAAGAGTAGAGGTGAACTGATTGAGTAACTTGAGATCTATCATGAAAGAATATGCAGACCTGCGCGATAAGCATAAAAAAGAGCTTGAACACAGGAAGTCTGTTTTATATGCCAAGCTTCCACGTTTGCGTGATATTGAAGAATCGCTGGTTAAACTCAGCATCGATATAACAAAAGCGATTTTAAACAATAGCCAAAACAGACAAGAGCTTCTTGAGATTCTGCATAAGAAGCAAATGGATTTAAAGGCGGAAAGAGTAGAGCTTCTACTGGAAAACAACTACCCCAGGGACTATCTGGAGCTTCGATATCAATGCAAAAACTGCAAGGATACAGGCTATATTGATGGTAAGAAATGCTCCTGTCTGGTGCAAAGAGAAATTGAGGAGCTTTATAAGCAGTCAAATATGAGCAGCAGCTTCAAGAGAGAAAACTTCGACATGTTTAGGTTTGATTTGTATTCCAATGAGGCAGAGAATGGCAAAATCTCACCGCAAGAGAACATGAAGGATATATATAGGTCTTGTATCAACTATGTAAAGAACTTTGACTCTCATGATAAAAATCTGTTCTTTATAGGCAAGCCCGGCTTAGGCAAAACCTTTCTATGCAACTCTATTGCCAAAGAGCTTTTGGATGCAGGCAGAAGCGTAATATATCAGAGCTCTCCCGACCTTATTGATACTATCAGAAAGTATAAATTTGACTTTGATAAGGAAGAGGAGAACGCGCCTTATTTAGAAGAGCTTTACCACTGCGATTTGCTTATAATTGATGATTTGGGTACTGAGCTCTCTACACAGTTTTCAAATCTTGCAATATATAACATTTTGAATAGAAGGCTTCTAAACAACAAGAAAATTATAATCTCCACCAATCTCAATACTGACGAGCTGATGAGCACATACTCCGAAAGAATTTACTCCAGGATATTAGGCAGCTTCAGTATGTATAAGTTCTTTGGAGACGATATAAGGCTTAAAATGAGAACTATGTAGTAAAAGTACTTGGAGTGTAAATTTTAATACTGCAACATAAAAGACAGCATTAATGCTGTCTTTTTTAATGCATTAACAATCAGCAAACTTCTATGTAAAATAGAGATCTGCCCTTTGCAACAAAAACGAAAAAAAACTGTAGTTTTATTCAACTACAGTAACTTTAAAAATGGAGCTGGTGATGAGACTCGAACTCGCAACCTGCTGATTACAAGTCAGCTGCTCTACCAATTGAGCTACACCAGC
>JAQZBM010000031.1 GCA_029238945.1 Clostridia bacterium | reverse complement strand
CCTAATGCTACCATAACAACTATTGCGATAAATGCTATGATAAGTACATACTCAACCATACCTTGTCCTCTTTTATTCTTAAGGTTCTCTCTCAGGTTGCTCATTGTGTTGAAATACATGTTGTATAATCTTGTCATGTTTTTTCCTCCTCTTCCTATACCTTTGATTAATTGTTTCCGCCTAATACAGCGGTGAACTCTGCAAACTTATTGGTCAATGCTGTACTTACGGGAGTTAATGACACTATTACAACTAATGCTATCAGTATTATGATGAATAAATACTCTATCATACCTTGTCCTCTTTTATTGAGGAAATGCTTCGATATTTTTCTCACTGCATAGATTGTCAATTAACTCCCTCCTTACTGAAAATATGCTGTTAAGTACTATTGTGCCGGTGTTCCGCCAAGTGCAGTAACTATTTCATTGAACTTAACCTTTATCTGCGTTCCAAGAGGTCCTAATGCTACCATAACAACTATTGCGATAAATGCTATGATAAGTACATACTCAACCATACCTTGTCCTCTTTTATTCTTAAGGTTCTCCTTCAGGTTACACTTTGTGCTGAAATACATGTTGTATAATCTTGTCATGTTTTTTCCTCCTCTTTTTCATTGTTTGTTAACTTTGTGACTTAATTATACAATTGTCAACAAATACTTACTATCAGCCGCACGTATCAAATTCTTTAGACTGGAGTCACTCCCTTCTCTAGGTATTTATGCCTACATAAAATCTTTCCATAAACAGGAAGTCCTACAAAATACAGCAAAAAATGCACTAAAAAAAGAACCTCAAATTCCGAGGTTCTTTTACAAGCTATATTTAGTTAAAACAGCCTATTCCCAAGGCTGAGGCTCTCTGAAGGTCTCTGCATTAGAGTCCCATATCAGTTCAGTATCCAGTTCGAAGTGATTTGGCGGTATTGCAGATTCCTGATTATGTTGTTCTATCACCCTTTTATATAAAACAAGTCGGTTATTGCCGAAAACTCCATGTCGGTCTTTCCACATATCATCCTTTACAGGCCATGCTTTCTCCCACTGACCGCTGCTTAAATCATAAAGCATCCCTTGTGCCTCTGTCCAGCCCTGATATGTGGTGCTGCCAAGGTATAATATGTAGTCATGTCTTTTGCCATCCAGTACGCTTATCTCCGCTTCATCGTTTATGAAATGCTGTATGGGACTCTTAATCTTATTTGTCTTGCCGTCGAATACCGCAGCCACTGCATAGTAGAAGCCCCCTGCATGAACAGTCACCTCTTCAGGTGCTCTAATCACAGCCAAATACTCATCATTACTGTCAACATACTTGCCAAATCTCATCTGTTCCAGATATAAGGTCTGGTAGTTTGCCTCTATCTGCGAACTGAAATAAATCATTCCGTCTTCTATTTTGTACTCACTGCCCGGGAAAATTTGATCCACTATATCTTTTGTCAGGTCTATTGAGCTTATGCCTGTGCTTACAGCTTCTGCAGTCTGCACTGTCTTGACCGGCACCACCAGCCCTATCGCAGCAAGTACTCCCAATAAAGCTATAAGCAGCACAGCTGCAGCTATAACCACGATAGTTTTAATCTGATTATTCATACCATCACCCAGCCTATCATCATTTTGGTCTTTTCATTTTTACAATATAAGTCCTATTCATAGACAGATTTGTGTGATGTATTGTTTCAGATTATAGCTCAGCTAATTTCTCTTCATTCATGCGTTTTACAATCTTTCTAGTCAATTTATAGGACTCACCGGCTCCGAAAACGACAACAATATCGCCAGACTCAGTTTTTTCAAATATGAAATCAGCAACTGAATCGAAATCTTCAATATATTTCGCTTTGTGAGTGCCGATTTGATTTACCAAAAGGTTCATGTCCAGGCTCTCAAGATTCTTGAATTTTTCTCTGCCTACGAATATTTTTGTAATGATAACCTTGTCGGATTTATCAAGCGCTGCTGCAAATTCATTCATGAACAGCTTAAGTCTTGAAATCTGGTGCGGTTCCATAACAGTCCATATTTTCCTATCAGGATAACTCATTCTGAAAGAGTCCAGCATCATAGATATTGCTGTCGGATGATGTGCGAAATCATCGAAAAACTTTACTCCCTTAACCTCGCCAATGAACTCGCTTCTCCTGGCAATGCCTTTAAATTCTCTAAACGCTTTTTTTAATGACTCCTTTTCCATTCCCAGTGCAAAGGACGCAGCCAGCACACCCAGTGAATTCGCCACATTGTGTACTCCCGTTACCCCTATTTCAAAGCAGTCATTCCATTCGGAGCATTCAACTTCAAAGCTTGTATTTTCAGCAGTAGCAGATAATATACTGCCCTTATACTCATAGCTAAAGGGAAAGTCAAATCTGTCCTTCAGATAATAACCGATTGTTTTTATACTATTGGAAGTAATATATTCTTCTAACTCCTGAAGCATTTCTCTTACGCCTTGACTTTCTTCATTGACGACCAGAATCTTGGGAGCTTTCAGCTTCTGTACGAAGTTTTTGAAGGCTTCCTTTACCTGAGTGAAATCTCTGAAAAACTCAGGATGGTCCATTTCAATATTGTTAATTATGGCTATTGATGGTGAAAAGTTCAGGAAGTTGTTGTTAAACTCGTCAGCCTCACAGACAAAGTATTCAGAACTGCCGATTTTGTAACCTCCACCCCAAGGCTTGTAAACAGTCCCTGCCTCAACATATGGATCAAAGCCGCCGTGTTCCAGAGTAGCACCCATCAAAACAGTGGTAGTGGATTTGCCATGTGTTCCAGAAATAGCGATTACTGTCTTATTGTCATGCAGGTACTTGCCTGCAAACTCCTGCCAAGTCATCAGTATATTTCTTTTTCTTGCCTCCACTATCTCAGGATGATTCGGATTCAAATCAAATATTGCCGGTGAAACAGCCAGTATATCCACATCTTCTAAATGCTCTGCACTGTGTCCTGACTGAATCTCAATTTTGTTTTCAATTAATGCTCCTATGTAATAGCCGTCAGTTGACATATCGCAGCCGGATACCTTATAACCAAGATGCTTTGATATTATAGCAACAGGTGCCATACCGCTTCCGCCAATTCCCATAAAGTGTACATGAATATTTTTGCTCATATATATTAACACCTTCCACATAAAATGTAGTATTTTGTACCATGCTACCCACTCATTATAATATTCACGTTAGCAAGTTGCAAGTGTTAATACAATATGTTAAATTAGGAAATATTAAGTATAATCAATGGAGGTGCAGATATGAAAATACACGTAAAAAATGTAGATACATCCTCAGAGGAGGTCATAATAGAATTCTCAAGCGAATACGGTGAAGCGGAAGCCTTCTGGGGCACAAAACCTATACCAAAGGCAAATGCCGACTATGAAGTGGAGCTGGATATCACTGACGAGCTGACTTGGGGGCAGGAGGTAAAGCTGAGCAAGGAAAAGAAATTCAGCATACATATGGAGGATGAAATATACCTCACGGGTATATTGGAGAAGGTATATAAGGACGGGATAGCCGACTTCAGACTTGGTAAAAGCTTGATACAATTAGAGCTGGAAGGCAAGAAAATCCCAACTGGAGAATATGTAACAATAAAAGCCACCAGCCTTGAAATGTATGAAATCATTAGGTAACAGGCGGCAGATAGAAGTGCCGCAACACTTGATTTTCTACACAAGAAATAAAATTTATGAATGCTGTAAAAAAGCGCTGCATCTATGGTAGAGGGATGCAGCGCTTTGGATGTTATCTATTTTATATATTTATATTGAATTATTTAGCCTTGGCAGCACTTTCTCCTGCGATTTTGCCGAATACATTTATATCTGCCAAAGCGTTGCCGCCTAGACGATTGCTGCCATGTATACCTCCGGTAACTTCACCTGCTGCATACAAGCCCGGAATAATATTGCCGTTTTTGTCTAATACCTGAGCATTAGCGTTGATTTCAATACCGCCCATTGTATGGTGTACTGTAGGAACACGTGCTCCTGCATAGTATGGTGCAGTATCAATCTTATCCTTGAATAATGTTCTTCCAAAGGCATCAGATCCACCCTTTTCAACTGCCTTGTTGAATTCCTCAACTGACTTTTTCAGGTTCTCAGGGTTAACGCCAATTTGCTTTGCAAGGTCTTCTAATGTATCCGCCTTAAAGGCTCTACCCTGTTCAACCAACTGGTCTATAGTCTCATTAAAGTTATTTTTTGTATCTCCTGTTGGATATGAATGTTTGTCAACAATTACCCACATGAATGTATCCTGCTGCTCGAACAGTGCTGATGTCATTACGTCTCTACGCTCGCCTTCGTCAACAAATCTGTTTCCTTCTTTATTCACGAATATACGATTTTCAACACCTTGCTCTATGTTCCCGCTAAGGCTTCCTGTAACAGGGTCACCCATTGGCAGAAGCTGAATATTTTCCATACCTATAAGGTTAGCTCCTATTTTCTCTGCCATAACCATACCGTCACCTGTAGCTCCAACATGGTTTGTTGTCTTTATATTTGTCAATGAAGGCCACTTTTCATTATATAAATCTCTCATTTCAACATTGGCGCCGAAGCCGCCTGCTGCAATAATAACGCCCTTATTTGCCTTAAGTATCACATCGTTATTATTGGCCTCTGCCTTAACCCCTACAGCCTTCCCGTTCTCCATTATGATTTCTGTTGCTTTTGTATCAACCATAACTTCTATGTCTGACTTATTGGCTTCAATATAGTTCATGTAGGTTTCAATATATCCTGTCCCCAATGGTTTAACAGGCTTGTGTGCTCTTGGCCATAAACCGCCCAATACTGTGAACACCTCATCCTTAAACTGCATGCCCAAGCCCTCTAGCCATTGAAGAGTAGGATATGCATTTTCCGTAAGAGTTCTTATAAGTTCAGGCTTACCTAACTTATCTCCGCCCTCATAGGTTTGAGTATAATGCTTCTCCACTGAGTCTTCAATACCTTGTTTTCCTTGTCTTACAGGGTCAGCTGCGTTATATGCAGAACCTGATATTATAGTATTGCCGCCTACACTTGGCATCTTCTCTATAACAATTACCTTTGCACCGTTCTGATGCGCAGAAACTGCAGCTGCAAGGCCGGCACCGCCGCCGCCGATTATAATGATATCAGCTTGCTTTTCTATTGTTTCTCCTGATGAACTGCTCTTTTCAGGCTTCTTTTGCAAGTCTGCAAGATTCGCACCAGCCTTCTCAAGAGCTTGTCCAACAGCCACAATTATTGCATTGCTTGTTACACTAGCACCTGCAACAGTATCAACTGCAAGTGTTTGATATTCTACTATATCTTTAGGTATATTTGTAATTGCCGAATCACTAACCCCTGGTGTTTCATCGTGCTTTACAACCTTAACCTCTAAAATTTTATTTTCATCTACAGTTACCTCAACTTGAACTTTTCCGTGAATTCCATCTGCTTCACCTGTATATGTACCTGGTTTAAATAAACTTGATTCATTAGTCGGAGCTGTTTTCTGGCATCCGACAAGTGCAAAAACCATAATTAGTGCTAGTAGCATAGCTATGAATTTGTATAATTTCCTCATGTTTTGCCCCCTAAATATAATAGAATCATCTTCTCAGTTGCTGTGCGCTTTAGCCTGATTTTACATTGTTATAATTATAACATTCTCAGTGAATTGATTCACCGAACAAGTTCATTGTAGCTTATTGTTAAATCATTGTCAATATACTATGTGAAATTTTTGTCTTTTATTTGACAAAAAAAGTATAGCTCTAATATAATTCTCTATAGATACCTTACTTTATAAGAGTTTATTATAAGAATTAGGAGAAGGTCATGTTTGAAAAAGAGTTAACTAAGAGGCAAATCCAAGCTCAAAACACAAAAAACTTAATATATAAAACTGCTGTAGAAATGATGGAGCAAAAAGGCTTTGAAAATCTCAAGGTAGAAGAGATATGCAGAGCAGCAGGGGTATCGGTAGGCTCCTTTTACAATTGCTTTAAGAGCAAATATGAAATACTTAATGAGGTATTTAAACACCTGGACGACTATATACTTGAGGTTGCGCCATATACCTTGGCAGAAGGCAGCGCAGTAGAAAGGATAGTAAATTTCTTTGAAATCTATGCAAACTATAACGTAAACAGAGGAATCGGCTTTGTAAAACAGCTTTACGGAGTTCATAACAATCTATTTATAACAAAGGGCAGACACTTACAGACTACACTGGCAAAGATTATTGAGGAAGGCCAAAATTCCGGAGAGCTATCACAGGAGTTAACGCCTGATGAAGCTGTGGAATATCTTTTTGTTGCCGTCAGAGGAGCTGTTTATAATTGGTGTCTGCATGAAGGGGAATTTGATTTGGTCTCATATGTTTCCGGTTTTGTAAAGAAGCTGGCAAGAGCCATTGTGAAGCAGCAGGGATAAAACAATAGATGAAAAGGCTCATCATTTATTGATGAGCCTTTGTTATTGTGAAACAACAAGGTTCCCGGGACCCATCAGCAATCTTAGATTGCGTTGATGGGTGGGGTTCTTATTTCAATACCTTGATTATCTACGTTCAACTCTTTTATAGTCCATTTATTGCCGAGAGACTTCACGAACTGTTCCATCTGCTCAGGGAAAGTCTCATTTTCCTTTGACAGTATAGTCATAATAGTAGAGCCTGCTCCGCTCAAGAACGCTCCTATGCAGCCAAGTTCCTTGCTTTTCTCAATTATCTCGTCATAGCCCGGTATAAGCTTACCTCTATAGGGCTGGTGCAGTGCATCTTCACAGGCATGCCTTATAAGTTCATGACTGCCATTTGATAGTGCAGTCACCAAAAGGGCTGCTCGGCTTATATTGAATACTGCTTCACTGTAAGTCAGGCTTGTCGGCAGTACCGCTCTTGATTCCTTTGTGGATAGAGTAAAATCAGGAACTAAAGCACAGAAACGAAGATTATCAGAAAGCTTTACCTTATCAAAATAAACCTTACCCTTGTCCTGTACAGCTGCAACCATTCCACCCAACAAAGCCGGTGCTACATTATCAGGGTGTCCCTCTATCTCATTGGCTATCTCAAGCAGCCGTTCCTTTGAAAGCCTGTTTCCCGCCAGCTCATTTGCTGCTGCTACACCTGCCACTATGCATGCGGCACTGCTGCCTAAGCCGCGTGAAATCGGAATACTGCTGTTTATATTAATCCTAATTCCTCCAGGTGTATAATCTATAGCCTCAAAGCACTTCTGCATTGATACATAAATAAGATTGCTTTCATTCCTGAAGCATTCCTCACAGCCTTCAATCTCAAGGTCTTCATCAATTTCCTCAAATTCATAGTAATTGTACAAGTCCAGAGCAACACCAAGGCAGTCAAAGCCAGGCCCCATATTTGCACTTGTTGCAGGTACCTTAATCTTAATCATGCCTTATAACCTCCTAAAAAGCCTTCAACCACAGCTTTTATGCCCTGCTTTGCAACAACCGTCTTATGCAGTATGGGTTTAATCTTTAGTTCAGCTACAGCCTTGGGCAGTTCTGTTCCAGCCTTTTCTGCCAGCTTCTCCAATATTTCGAAGTCATCCGGCTTCGCAGCATCCATCCCTATCGCTTTGGCAACATCCCTGCCAAATTTGAAGGGGCTTGCTGTAGAAGCAATTATTGTGGGAGTGTTATCGCCAGTCTGCTTCACATACCTTTGATATACTGTGTAAGCTACTGCAGTATGAGTATCAATGATATAGCCCTCATCTTCAAAAAGCTGTCTTATAGAAGCAAAAACCTCCTGTTCTGCCGCATATCCACCGTAAAAGTCAGTGAGTCCCTGCTTCATAGCATCAGTAATCTCATAGCCTCCCTCTGTCGAGAGCCTTAGCATCAAAGCTCTTATCAGCTCCTCATCATGTCCGCTGAGCTCATAGAGCAGCCTCTCCAAGTTGCTTGATATCAGTATATCCATAGAAGGTGAGCTTGTCAGTCTCAGCTCTCTTTTTCTATCATATACCCCTGTACTAATGAAATCATAAAGCACATTGTTCTCATTGGATGCACAAATCAGCTTGCTTATCGGCAAGCCCATCCTCTTTGCATAGTAGGCAGCCAATATGTTGCCGAAGTTGCCTGTAGGTACAACCGTGTTGACCATATCGCCGCTCTTTATCTTGCCCTGCTTAAGAAGAGTAAGATAAGCATAGAAGTAATATACAACCTGCGGAATCAACCTTCCTATATTTATGGAATTGGCAGAGGATAGTATATAGCCCTTTTCTTTAAGCTCTTCCGCTAAAGCCTTATCGCTGAAAATGCTCTTTACGGCATTTTGTGCATCATCAAAGTTTCCTTGAATAGCGGCAACGAAGGTGTTCTCTCCCTCTTGTGTAAGCATCTGAAGCTTTTGCACCCTGCTGACTCCTTCTTCAGGGAAAAATACCATTATCTTTGTGCCGGAAACATCAGCAAAGCCCTCCAATGCTGCCTTACCTGTGTCGCCGGAGGTAGCAGTCAGTATAACCACCTCTTGATTTATGCTTTGCTTCTCCATTGATGTTTTCAAGAGATGGGGCAGTATAGACAATGCCATATCCTTAAAGGCTAATGTCGGACCGTGATAAAGCTCAAGGAAATGAACCCCCGCCTTTTCCCTCAATGGGGCAATAAGGGGAGTATCAAATTTCTCATCGTAAGCCTTGTCGATACAGCTTTTCAGCTCCTTCTCATCAAAATCAGCAATAAACTTGCTCATTATGTAATAAGCCAGCTCTTTGTAGCTCATAATAGAGAGTTCTTCCAGATCCCTATCTATAATAGGCATTTCAACAGGAACGTATAGACCGCCGTCTTCGGCTATGCCCTTTATGATTGCCTTGCTGGCTGAAATGCCCGGTGTGTTGCTCCTGGTGCTTTTGTATTGCATATAATTACCTCCACTCAACTAACGCCTGATTTGCTTCGCAAATGGCTTATAATAAAAGCTCAGGACATCGAGTCCTTCACTTTTAGCCCGATTTGCTTCGCAAATGGCTTATAATAAGCAATTAGCTTTTCATATATTTTAGCATATTTAATTTGCAATAATCGATATTTATTTGTATTTTTAAATTTTGTTCTCCACAATAAAAGCTCAGGACATCGAATCCTTCGCCTTTAACCGGATTTGCTTCGCAAATGGCTGTTAAAACTAATAGACTCGGTTTAGCATTGTAAACCGAGTCTTTATCATAAGGGGGTTTTTAGAGCTGTACAGCTATGCTGTGTAGTTAAACAGCTCTATAAAACTATATCTATTTGCCTATTGCATGCTTTGCAGCAATCTTACCGAACACTATATCATCAAGTGTATTGTTGCCGGCAACACGTCCTGCACCATAGAGTCCGCCAACAACCTCACCGGCTGCGTATAAGCCTTCGATTACCTTGCCGTCCTTGTCCAAAACCTGTGCGTTTTCATTTATTGCAACGCCGCCCATAGTATAATGGCTTGATGGCAGTGTCTTAACTCCGTAGAAAGGAGCAGTTGTTACCTTACCTAAAGTCTTTCTACCAAATGGGTCATTTTTTGCATTGTACTCATCTACAGTTGCTTTGAGCGCTGCCGGGTCTAGTCCAAGCTGCTTAGCTAAGTCTTCAATTGTATCAGCTTTTATGCCCTTTGCCTTTTCTACGATCTTCTTACCATCAGATGTATTAAACACATCAGTATCGAATATTACAAATGCCATGCTGTCTTGCTGCTTAAGAATTTCTGAAGCTAGATCCCAGCTGCTCATTGTTTCATCGACAAATCTCTTTGCATCTTTGTTAACAAGGATACCACCGATACCTTCCTGGTTAACTATAACTTCCTTATACCAATGCCCATTTAAGGATAAAGGTCTCATTTGGAAGTATTCCATATCCTTTAGCTGCGCACCGATTGCTTGTGCCATTCTTATACCGTCGCCTGTTGGTCCCGGTGTAGTCATTTCTGTATTAACACCCACATACTTTGGATTGAACTCCGCAATCATGTCAGGTGCATTGTTCAAGCCGCCTGTAGCAAGTATAACGGATTTCGCCTTAATGACTTGCTCTTTTCCATCTTTGTCTGTAACCTTGGCTCCAACAACCTTGCCATTTTCTACAACAAGCTCAGTTGCCTTAGTTTGCAGCCTTAAATCAATATTTGAATACTTAGCTGCTTCAGCTTGATAAGCTTTAACCAGCTGAGCACCATAGTGTCCTTCTTCCGGGATTATCCACGCTGGATCCTTTGGATCAAGCTTATATTTCAAGCCTAGTGTCAATAGCCACTCATAAGCCGCATTACTGTTATCCACCAATATTTTTACAAGCTTTTCATCTGCAAGATTCTTACTTGTTTCCATAGTCTTCTTGAAGTGGTCTTCCTTTGTAAAAGGAACTCCGGCTTCTTGATGAAGCTTAGTATCTGAAGCTGTTATACCAGTGGCTGAGATAATTGTGTTTCCTCCAACCGCCGGCATTTTTTCAACCAATATTACATTTGCGCCATTCTCCGCCGCAGTTATTGAAGCTACCAAACCGGCTCCGCCGCCGCCGATAACCAGAACATCTGCCGAATTCTTATCGACAGTACTTATCGGTTCTGTGCCACCGCTTGTGCAAGCTGTCAGCATTGTAACCAATAATGTCATAATTAGTAGCATTGATATCGCAATTTTTTTCATAATAATCCCCCTGCATATATTTATTTTGTTTATTGTGCTGTCTTTATGGCATCATTTACTGCCTGTATAATTGCATTGCTTGTAACTGTTGCACCGCTGACTACACTGACTTCAGTTGATTGCTTCTTAATGATATCTTGAGGAATTTTCTCCAGTATAGGATCAGACAGACCCGGTGTTTCACTGTGCTCTAGGACTGTAATAGTCTTTATCTTGCCCTTCTCTACAGCTACTTCAACCTTCAGCGGTCCGTTTTTTCCTTCACCGCTGCCGGTATAAACTCCGTCCGTATACTTGCCTGCGCTTTGACAGCCCACAGCCAATGCTAGTGCTGCAACAACTAAAAGAATTAATAATTGCTTATAGTTTTTCATCTATTTCCCTCCCTGCGTTTGTTAATTATCTAACTATGTTGCATATATAATGATATCAAAGCAGAACATTGTTAGAAATCTATCAAATGTCCCTATTATATGACAAAAGTCCCTCATTTGAGGGACTTTTGTCTCGACCAAAACAAAGCTGCTTCAGTTCTGTTATTTACATTTATCTTTTTCATAATTTTACTTACATTGTTGCGCACCGTCTTCTCAGATAAAAATAGGGCATCTGCAATTTCTTTGTTCGTCCTTCCTTGGCTTATATGCTCCAAAATGTTTTTTTCCTGCAGTGTCAGATGCTGCTCCGGCTCATTACTCTTTTGTATGATTTTCATAAGCTTATGGGACATATTTGGGTCAATTATCGACATTCCATTGTATACGTCAATAATTGCTTTTGTTATTGCCTGCCCTTCGATATTTTTGAGAAGATACCCATCTATTCCTGCCTTAACTGCTTCGTACAAGATATTTTCTTCTGCAAATGCCGTCAATATTACTACCTTTACATTCGGCAGCATACTTTTGAGCCTAATGCAGCCTGCTACTCCATCTCCGTCGGGAAGCTTCAAATCCAGTAATACCACATCAGGCTTCAAGGACTCAGCCTTGTAATAGGTTTCTGATAAGGATTCGGCTTCTCCGCTGACCTCTATCAGAGGATTTTTTTCTATAATTGAACGAATTCCATATCGTACAACAGAATGGTCATCTACCAGTAAAACCTTTATTTTTGATTTATTCATTCAAACCTTCCTCCCAAGGTACTGCGAGAGCAACTAAGGTACCCTTATGCTCACTGTTAATATTTAATATTCCGCCTATGGATGCAGCCCGTTCCTGCATAGAGCTGAGTCCAAACTTCCTCTTGCTTTTTGCTGTGCCGATATTAAAGCCCTTTCCGTTATCCTTCACCTCAACAAGAATTGCTCTTAAGTCATAGCCTATCTTTACATGTATCTCAGATGCATTTGAATGCTTAACCGAATTGCTTATAGCCTCCTGTATAATGTAGTATACCTGTGTCAGTTTTTCTGAGGATAAATAACGTAAAGTTATATCAGGTATCTCATAATCAACAAGAATATCGGCATTGCTTATTTTTCTGAAATTATTGACAGTAGCTTCCAGCTGCATCCTAAACTGCTCCATACCTATTTGCTTTGTTGATACGGTATCAATATAGTCACGGATTTTTAGAATTCCATTGTTCATATTATTTTTTATCTCTTTTATTTCACTGTGCAGAATATTCAAATCATTTTCTTCAATCAGACTCTCAAGCTGTAAGCCCGATGCAAATAAATCCTGAATAATTCCGTCATGCAGCTCTCTTCCAAGCCTTCTTCGTTCTTGACTTGCAACGCGCTCCTGCATAAGATTATGCATAATAAGGTTATTCTCTAACCTAAAGATTTCAATTATTCCTAAAAACAGCACGGTAATACAAACAGCTGACAGCATCCTGCCGAATTCAACGGGGAAGCCAAAAATCTCTAGAAAAGCCTGTTTATTAATTATACTGGCCGGATAGAAATCACGCCTGTTTACCAGTATTCCTGCAAAAATGCCATAGGAGATAAAGGAAATCGCTAAGACCTTGAACTTTATGGCAGCCTTATTCAGCTTCATAGAATATAAGGTGCTTGAATTGTGATATATAGCCGCTGCAGTTACAAAAGCTGCGGGTAAACCTATAAAATATCTACATATTGTATCATAATCTAAATTTATATCGGAGGATATTGCCCCATTTAACAGAGTAGCGCTTAAATACGCAGCCATCCAAATAAGCAATGCAAACAAGGGCAGTTTTTTAAGCAGTCCTGCGCCTTTTCCCTTATAGTCAAAAACCTTAATGCCGAAATGCAGCAGTATTGTAAAGGATAAAGCATTGAAAAGCACGGCGAATATCAGTAAATTCGCCTTCTTCCCAATGAAAATATCTGCTATGGCAAACATAACTATCCACTCGACTATTGCATGAATTAAGCCGAAATAGCCTAAGCTGTTTATGGCTTTAACCAGCGGGAAGCTTGTTTCTTTGGTGATATTTTGCTGTAATGCTACAATTCCCATTATGAAAAAACTGATTCCGTATACAAAAAAGAGTACTATAAACACGTTTCCTGAGTATAACATTGAATTTACACCTCAAATATCTATATGAATCAATCCTCGATAATCAGTTGTGAGTCCTTATTGAAGAAGGTCTTATAGCCAAGCTGTACAAAGGTTATTACAGTGAGAGCCACACTTCCCAATATGCCAAGCATTATTGCAATTTGATAATTTATTGCCGTTAGCGGGGAGGTCCCTGACAGAATTTGTCCTGTCATCATCCCGGGCAGAAAGACTATACCCATACCCAGCATTGAGTTGATAGTTGGAAGTATCGCGGAGTCGAAGGCATTATCCACTATCTGTTTAGCGGCAAGCTTAGGTGTTGCCCCAAGCATCAAAGCTCCTTCCACCAAGCTTTTATTTGTTATCATTCCGTCTGTGAGCCTGCTTACTCCAAGAGAAATCCCAGTCATGGAGTTGCCTATCAGCATACCTGCTATGGGGATGAAGTATCTCGGATCATACCATGGCGATACATTGACTACAACAAGTATGAAGAACAGCAGGCTTACCGTAGTGCCGAAGAACATTGATAATGCAATAATCCTCTTTAAACCCGCTGACAGCTTTTGCTTCATCCTTTTGAAGATATTGAAAATGGCAAATGTCTCCATAGCAGCATACACTAAAACAGAAAATATGGGATTTGGATTATCAAAAAGATAAACCAGTACATATCCTGTGAAGATAAGCTGTATAGTCATCCTTACTGAAGAAAGCACTATCTCGCTTTCTCTCTTAATACCCTTTGCTCTTACAATTACAAGCAGTACTAAAACGAATATATAGGCAGCAGCCATCTGCCATATTTGTAAATCTATAACCTTATCCATTTCTATGCCTCCACTACCTTGCCTTCTTTTATTTCAATTATATTGTCTGCAAAGGTATCTGCTACCTTTTTTGAGTGTGTTACCATTATCAGTGTTCTATTATTTCTCTTTGAGAACTCTACCACAGACTCAATTATCAGTTGTTCAGTTTCCTCATCCAAGGCTGAGGAAGGCTCATCCAGCAGAAGCACCTCAGGCTTCAGCAGCATTACTCTTCCTAATGCCAGCCTCTGTTTTTCTCCCCCTGAAAGCTTATCTGCGTTTTCATCCAACCCCTTCTTTAAATGCACCTTTTCTAGTATCTCAAGCAATTCACTGTCAGCCGCTTCCGGCTTCTCGGCAAGCTTCAGACCTATTTGAAGATTGTCCCTAATTGTGCCGTTGAATATTACCGGTGTCTGCGGCAGCATGACAACCTTGCGCCTTAAGCCTATTGAATCAATCTCCTTTAGGTTTTCGTCATTGTATAATATCTTTCCGCTGTCCGGACTTATCAATTTATTCAGCATTCTCAGAAGAGTGGTTTTTCCGCTTCCGCTCTGTCCGACAATGCAGGTAATCCTTTGCCCAGGTATCTCCAATTCCTTTATATCCAATATGTTCTTATATTTTAAATCTATAATCTGAAACATTCTATACCTCTCATCTATTCCTTAATCTCTTTAAACAGCTCATAAGCCTTGCTGCGCGCTTCTTCCAAAACCTTTATACCTGTTTCTGTTATCTTATAGTATTTCCTGATTTTCTTGTCTACCAGTCTTTCTTCCTTTTCAAGCAGCCCTTCAGCCTCCATGCTGTGAAGCAGCGGATACAGTGTGCCCGGGCTCATGGTATATCCATGCTCCTGAAGCTCCTCTATCATCCAGGAGCCGAAGAAAGGCTCCTTCTTCGCATGATGAAGTATATGAATTTGGATGAATCCAAGAAACAACCTTCGTTCTATTTGACTTGACATAAAATCACTTCCTTTGATAATTATATTATTTATCTTAAGTTCAATATCGTATTCCGATATCGTATTATGATATTAGTATATGTTATTAATATATTTTTTACAATAAGCAAAATGCAGCCAATTACTTCCAATTCAAAAAACAAAGCTGCCCAAAGAACAGCTTTTTATAATATGTTATTTTATATAGTCAATCAATTTATCTATTATCCTCTGATCTTACATCATCAAGATAGCTTCTATCCCAGCTGTACCTTATCACATCGCCTATCTGATAAGGGTATCTGGCATTTGTCCGTTCCTTCGGCCACTGCTCTTGATTATAGTCAAACTGAAGCACACCGTTTTTGTAACCCTTGATGCTTAAGCTTACGATGATGTCTCTTCTTAGATTTTTATATCTGGCCTGTTCCTTTGTCGTGCCCATTGGTACAGCCCATGAAGTGCCGGGTATTAGGTACGACCCCATCCATACCGCTTCATCTGTGCCTTTTATTGTTCTATCGTCATCTGTTAAGGTTATTGTCCTCCATGCCGCATGGCCTCCCTGTCCAGCCTTATATATGCTGTGGTTAGAGTCCTCCCAGTACAGCTCTCTTTCTTCGCTGTCTCTGCTAAAGCCGTCAGCAGTGTAGAAATGAGGTGTAATTACTATTGTATCAGCTGCAGCGTTAAAGTTTCTGCTGTTGATTTCGAATTCAAACTTATAGCCTCTGGTAAGGGCATCCAATCCGAAGCTTCCTCCATCAACAGCCATGCTGTTCACATACATAGGCTTATCGTCATAGCTTCCCGATGAACTATTGTAGTAGTAGCTCTCCAGTCTTGCTTCTCTAACCTTTACTACTCTGAATTTCTCCAGCTTAAAAGCTTCATTTACAAGAAGGTCCCTATAATAGCAGTTGTTAAGGTTATAACCTGTCAAAGCATCTGTC
>JAQZBM010000269.1 GCA_029238945.1 Clostridia bacterium | reverse complement strand
ACTGATTTATTTGGAAGGCAGTACCAGGAGGATTGTGGAGCATGGCAGGGTGGTTGGAGTACAAGCCATTGCTAGGGATATTACTCAAAGAAAGCTTATGGAGGATGAACTGCACTCGCGTTATAAGGAGTTGCAGGCTATCAATGAGGTAACAAACGCAGTTACTAGAACCTTGGATTTGGATGAGATGCTTGATATAGTTGCAGAGCAAATTATGGCCGCATCCCAGGGATTATGCTGCATAGTAGGTCTACTAGAGGAAAATAATGAGTTTATTCTTAAGTCTATTAAGGGAATAAAGCTGGAAGATATGAGCACAGTAAATGTTGATGCTACAAAGAATCGGGCATTAAAGCTTATAGGAAACCAGAGATATTTTATTATAGAGCATAAAGGGGAAGAAGCACTTCCAAGTGAGTATTTCAAGCTTCTGCATAGAGAGGATGGATATAGGTTTACACTGTTTAATCCTATAGTAGCCCATGGCAAGCAAATAGGGCTGATAAGTACAGTTTTAAAGAACAAGCCTAATCAAGAACTGGCAGAATTAATAACCTCAATGGCAAACAATATTGCTTTAAGCATTGATAATGCTAAGGCATATGAAAATGTAAAGAATTCATACTTAAAGACTGTTCAAAGTTTGGTAAGTACAATTGAAGCAAAAGACATGTATACAGAAAGCCATTCAGTAAGAGTAGCCAAATATGCTACCTTTATTGCAAAAGAGTTAAATATGGATAAAAATGATGTTGAAGACGTATGGGTAGCGGGTGTACTACATGACATAGGAAAAATTGGCATTAGTGATACCATATTAAACAAAAAAGACCGATTGACAGATGAGGAATATCAATTAGTTAAGCAGCATCCGACAATAGCCCACAAGATAATTTCAAACATCGGATTAAATCAAGGTATTATGAAAGCAGTAAGGCATCACCATGAGAGATACGATGGCAGGGGTTATCCTGATGGACTGAATGGAGAAAATATAGATCTTATGGCCTCCATAATTAGTGTAGCTGATGCTTTTGATGCTATAACCTCTGAACGTTCCTACAAGCAGCCTAAAAGTTTGCGGGAGGGAATTGAAGAGCTTAATGCATGTAAGGGCAAACAATTCAATCCACAGGTTGTGGACATATTCAGCAGAGCCTATAATAATAAAAGAGAGACCATAATGTTAATTCATAATGATGAGGAGATAAATCTATTTTAAATATGTAAATATCAAATTGCTCTTAGGGGGACTATAATAATAGTACACCGAGGAGTACTTTTTTGTATTTATAGAAGAAAAATGATAACATATTTATATATTGTTATAACAACAAGGATTGGGAATAATCAAACTATAGATACATTTGGAGGTAATCGCGATGTATACTGCGTTATATAGAAAATGGCGTCCAAAAAAATTTGAAGATGTCTTTGGGCAAGAGCAGGTAACTGCAACCTTGAAAAACGAACTGGAAAACAATAAAATATCTCATGCTTATCTGCTTTGCGGCACTAGGGGTACCGGTAAGACAAGTACCGCCAGGCTTCTTGCTAAAGCCGTAAACTGCAGTAGTCCAACAGATAATAATCCCTGTGACAGCTGTGGCAGCTGGGTGAGTATAAATGAAGGCAGCTCTATAGATGTTATTGAAATAGATGCAGCTTCTAATAGAGGTATTGATGACATAAGAAATCTTCGTGAAGCAATCAAATTCACTCCCACATTGGGAAAATACAAGGTATATATAATAGATGAAGTTCACATGCTAACTAATGAAGCTTTTAATGCGTTGCTTAAAACTTTGGAGGAGCCCCCGACCTATGTAATGTTCATATTAGCGACTACAGAGCCTCATAAGCTTCCCGCAACCATATTATCTCGCTGCCAACGCTTTGATTTCAAAAGAATAAGCATCCCAAACATCATGAATCATCTTAAATCCATTTGTAAACATGAAGCAATGGATGCAGAAGAGGCAGCCTTAAGAATTATAGCCAGAAATGCCGATGGTGCTATGCGTGATGCTTTAAGTATATTGGATCAGTGTGCAGTATATGGCGGCAAGAATATTTCTGAAACGACAGTGCTGGAGGTACTTGGAATATCGGGAGATCAGCATCTGTTGGAAATAGGAGAAGCGATACTTCAAGGTGATGCATCAAAATCAATATTGATTATTGATGACCTATCTGCTGGAGGCAAGGATATAAATCAATTTATTAAGGATTTAACCGCCCATTATAGAAATGTACTTATGACTAAAATTTTAGATAAGCCTGAGGATGTAATCGATATGTCTTCTGAGGGTATACAGGCATTGAAAAATAACTCGGAGCAATTTACTAAGGAAAGTATAGTAAGATGCATTAAGTACTTATCGGAGTTGGAAAATGAAGCTAAGTGGTATTCTAATCCTAGGATATTGTTGGAGGTCGCGGTGGTTAGGATGTGCAAAGCTGCAGGAGATGATAGCTTAGATGGCTTAATGACAAGATTATCTAAACTGGAAAAACTGATTTCTGAAGGTGGAGCTACAGTAGCTGTCGCCGCGCTTAAGACATCACCAGGTCAAAAGCAAGATAGAACAGAAGTAAAAGCTGGACCTGATAAAGCAGTAAAAAAATCAGCAGGTACAGCAGCGGGCACGATACCTAATGAAATACTTAGCAAATGGAATGGGTTTAAACAGTTTTTGAAAGAACGACGTAAAATAAAGCTTATGACTTTTGTACACACAGCCAAGCCAATAAAGCTGGAAAACAATCAACTGATATTATCCTTTGAAAAAGAGGATAGATACAGCAAAGAAGCTCTTGAAATGCCTGAAATTCGCAAGGATATTGAGAAGGAAGCACTGGACTATTTTGGTACTGAAATAAAGATAAAAGGTATAATAGCCAATGAGGAAGAGGTAGCAGATGATAGCTTTGATATTGTCAAAGCAGCAATACAATTGGCGGGACAAGACAACGTTGAAGTGATAAGCGAAGAATAGTATAATAAATAAGAAATCAAAATAGCAGGAGGTAGTAATTATGGCAAAAGGCGGATTCCAAGGTGGAATGGGAAATATGAATAGCATGATTAAACAAGCACAGAAGATGCAACAGGATATGTTGAAAATACAAGAGGAACTGGAGCAAAGACAAATTGAAGCAAGTGCAGGCGGTGGAGCAGTTACGGTTGTAGTAACTGGCAAAAAAGAGCTTGTATCAATTAACATAAAGCCTGAAGTTGTTGATCCAGAGGATGTTGAGATGCTGCAAGATCTTATATTGGCAGCTGTTAATGAAGCTATTAGAAAGGCTGAAGAGATGGTTGGCAGTGAAATGGGTAAGCTTACAGGAGGTTTTAACTTACCTGGAGGATTGTTTTAATGAGCTACTACGCAGCGCCTATAGCAAAGCTGATTGAAGAGCTTTCTAAGCTGCCGGGGGTAGGGAATAAAACAGCGCAAAGACTTGCTTTTTATTTGTTAGATATGCCCTATAGTGAAGTAGAACAGCTGGCAGGAGCAATTGTAAGTGCTAAAAAAAATATTAAATACTGCAAGGTATGCTGCAACATTACCGATGAAGAGATTTGCAATATTTGTGCTAATCCTAAAAGAGATAACAGCATAATATGTGTAGTTGAGGATGCCAAAGATGTAGTTGCTATGGAGAAGACCAAAGAATTCAAAGGTTTGTACCATGTGCTGCATGGAGCAATATCTCCGATGGAGGGCATAGGTCCTGAAAACATACGTATAAAGGAACTGCTCACTCGTCTTGGAGAGCATGACATACAAGAATTGATACTGGCTACTAATCC
>JAQZBM010000268.1 GCA_029238945.1 Clostridia bacterium | reverse complement strand
TAGTTATCCTTTTACAGAACCAGCTGTTAAGCTATCAATAAAATATCTATTTAAACAAACATATACCAAAATCATAGGAATTATTGATATTGCAGTACCCGCCAGCATCAGATTCCAACTGGAAGCTGCTTCACCGGTACTCTTAAGGTTTACAACACCAACTACCAATGGCATTCTTTTTGGATTGGAAAGTGTAAATACCATGGGCATTAAGTAATCATTCCAAGCACTTCTGAACTCTAAAATTCCCAGTGTAGCAATCAATGGTTTCAGCAGCGGAAAAATAATATGGATGAAGATTTGAAAAAAGCCGTATCCATCAATTTTAGCAGCCTCGTCGATTTCTCTTGGAATAGTTTTGATGTAGCTTCGTGCAATAACCAAGTTTGTAACGTTCAAACCGAGAACACGGATTATGATAACACCCCAAAGAGACCTATTAATACCGAATACTTTTGCAATCATAAGTGTTGGATAAAGTGTCAAACTTCCTAGAGAAACAAACATTGAGGATACAACCATAATAAACAAAGCATTTTTGAACTTGAACTCTCCACGTTCAAAAACATATGCAGCAGTTGTGCAAGTTATAATAGTACCTATAACTATAAAGAAAGTCATGAAAACACTATTAAAAGTGTATCTTTCAAAATTAGCCAGATTCCAAGCCTGAACGTAGTTATCCCATACAAACTTACTAGGAATAATACCGCTGCTGCCGGTTAAGAGCTCCTGATTACTCTTAAAAGAACCTAAGAGAGTATATGCTACTGGAAAAATAACAATTATAAATGCTATCGTAAGAACTAAATAAGTCAATATTTTACCAATCAATCTTTTTTGTTTTTCAGTCATTGCATTCCCCTCCCTAAACATCGCTCATTTTATTGCTGACCTTCATATATAACAGCGAGATAATGGCTAGAATAATTCCTGTAACCATTGCCATAGCTGAGGCATAACCAACCTGGACAGACTTTCCGGAATAGCCGAAGAAGTACTTAAATACATATGTCATAACAACCTCGGTACTGCCTCCAGGAGCACCGTTGGTAGAGGAAAGTACCAAATCGCTAACTTTTAAGCTTCCCACAATAGCCATTAGCACTACAACCTGAAAAATTGGTCCAATCATTGGAAGAGTTATATAAAAGAATCTTTTAATTGGTGTTACGCCATCAATAGCTGCACATTCATACAATTCCTTAGGTACACTTTGAAGAGCCATCATGAAGAATATCATGTTGATTCCAAAGTAGTTCCATATGGAAGCCAACCCAAGTACCGTCATGGATGTCCATTTGGACCCGAACCAATCTATAGGTGCTTTTATAAAATTCAAGTTCATCAATATATTATTGATAATACCGTTATACGAAGAGAACATTAATGAAAAAATCAAACCTACAATAGCCGTACTTATAATAGCAGGCAAGAATAGAGCTACTCTAAAGAACGCCATACCCTTTATAGCTTTATTTAGAAGAACTGCTAAAAATAATGCAAGCGGAATTTCTATCGCTAATTTCCCACCTGACAAAATTAATGTATTTAAAATTGAATCCCAGAAATCCTTATCTCTTGTAAATACCCTGACAAAGTTGTCCCATCCTATATAGTGCTCTACAAAACCGTTTGATTGATAAAATGCGTATCGAAGTATATAAAATATCGGAATATACGTAAAAGTAATGAAGCCCAGAATAGTCGGGGCAAGCATAGCTACTGCCTGTACTGAGTCACTGCTTATGCGTTTCTTCTTTTTAGGACGTATTTGTTCAGTTTTAACAATTTTTGATATCAATTTATTTGCCTCCCCTCAACTTACAACCAAAAGCCAAGCATTATAATCTATTAAGGTAAATTAATATTTTGAGCCCTTAAAACTTTCTGAAGTTCTTTCACATTGATTTCCTTAGGGCTTGTACCCTCGTTATTTGCGAGAGCAGCTGCGGCCCCTGCTGCTTCACCAGTCATCATGCAAAGGGAAATGGCACGTACACCACTTTGCGCTACATGATCAGCTGAAAGACATCGTCCAGCTACCAACATGTTATTTATATTTACCGGAAGCATAGTTTTGTATGGAATTTGGAAACTGCGGTTTCCTTCTACTGGAACGTAAATATGTCCTTTATAGCCCTTTCCTTCCACTGAGCCATCTCCATCCATATTAGCATCGGGTGCCAGCATATCATAAAAGCGCGGATAAACTGCAATTACATCATCAAATTGTCTATTTTCCTCCATATCTTCTATTGTAAGGCGATATTCCCCAACTATGCGTCTGCTGTCACGAAAGCCAATTTCAGGTGCTATTGAAGAAATCTCTACATTCTCAAGTCCCTCAAAATGCTCTTTCATGTACTTGTAAAACTCCATAATATACTGTCTGCATTTAACTTCTCCAAGCGTTAAATCATCTACATCTGTAGGGTCAATTCCATATTCACAGGAATAGTTAATGTAGGAAATCTGTCCCCCTGCTGTTAATCTTCCAAATGGAAGGTCCTGACGTTTACAGGATAAGTTTGTTTTCCCAGCACGGTAGTCCTCGTTGAAGGTTTTTCCATGAACTTTCAAAAGATCTCCGTCTTCGGTTAACCTTTTCGCATTAGCCCCTGCAACACGGAAACTTACTGTTCCAGGCTGACATAGACCATCCTTCTCTCTTCCCTGTTCAAAAGGTACACCAGCACTAAAAGCTACATCTGCATCACCTGTAGTATCTATAACAACTTTTGCTTTTATTGCCACAGGCCCTTTTTTGGTTTGGATAATGACCGCCTGTATTTCATTATTTTCTACAACAACCTGGTTTACAAAAGCGTGAAGTTTCAGTTTTACTCCTGCACCCTTTACAAAATCATCAAGGAAAATCTTGAGATATTCACTTGAAAAACGTAACGGTGCATCTTTACGAATATCATCACTTCCATAACTAGCATGATATTTCTCTTCAATTTCTGCATAAATACCTTCTGAACGGAAGGGTGTTCCTTTAAAGAAATAATTGCAGGTTTCCACATAAGATGCAGTAATGTTACCGCCCAGAAATCCTCGTTTCTCCAGCAGCATTGTAGCACTTCCGTTTCTTGCTGATGAAACTGCTGCACCTATACCCGCAGGTCCCCCACCCACAACCAAAACATCTACTGACTCTGATATGTCTAAAACTCTTTCTTTTAAAGTTACTTGCATCTAATCATCTCCCTCTATTTTGCTATTTCTTAATGGTATTTAAATAAAATAGCCGTGCCCAGAAACAGATTCTGCATTTCATTAAAGCTAATATTCAGTATTCCAAACACTTTGAATATAAACCTTTAATGATAAGTATTGCATCTCAACTCTTGGAACACGGCTATTCACTATTTTAAGTTAAACAAAAGATGTCCCTTATTTACCTTTCTCCACTGCCATGCCACTAGGCAATTTGTAAACTTCTAATTTACTCTTGTCTACCTTTGATAAGGCCGCATTGTATCTCTTATCAGCATCATCTAACACAGCTTTCGCATCTTCACCGCTCTGTCCACTTAAATACTTTACAATAGCATCACGGTAAGCTAGACCTTCTATTTGAATTAGAGTATCTGGCATAGGAAGCATAACAAATTTTTCAGGAACGTTTGCAAACTCTGCAAAGTTCTTCAATGCTGGCTTTTTAGTAGCAGCTTTTACAGCTTCATTACGAATTGGAACATAAAGACCATCTTCATACATTTGAGCAGCATTCTTATCATCGTAGAAGAACTTATATACTGCCATAACCTTTTCAAGATGCTCTGAAGCTTTCTTTCCGATAACAAGAAGCTGTGTAGGTTGTACAAA
>JAQZBM010000267.1 GCA_029238945.1 Clostridia bacterium | reverse complement strand
ACAAGTACGTTTTTGAAGCCTTGTGTGTTTGACAGCTCTTCCTTCAGATATACTGCTGCCTCCTCCGCAAAGGAATGAGTTATGAAAATCCTGCTGTTATCTACTGTTTCCCTGTCATTCTCTACTTCCTGCAGAAGCACTGATAATGCCTTCTTCCGTCCTCTTTGCTTATCGTACAATAAAATATTCCCGTCAATAAGCTTGGTAATGGGCTTAATCTTAAGCATGCCTCCTATAAGTCCTTGCATGGCAGAGCACCTTCCGCCCTTGTATAGATACTCAAAGGTGTCTATAGTGAATGCTGTCCTTACCTTTGGCACCATTTGACTTATAAGCTTTGTCACCCCTGCTGCGTCCAGGCCCTCCTGCACTAAATCATAAGCCTTCATAACCAAAATCCCAATTCCCGTAGACAGGTTAAGAGAATCAATTATATGTATTCTTCCTGCCGGAAACTCTTGAGCTGCTAAGCTTGCATTTTGAATTGTCGATGACAGCTTAGAGGATAGTCCGATGTAAACTATATCGCATCCATCTTCAATATAGGGCTTGAAGGCCTGTATAAAATCGGCAGGCGTAGGGGCTGAAGTCTTTGGAAGTACTCCAAGCTCATTTACTTTCTCATACAAATCTGCAGTGTTCATATCTACCGTATCCTTGTAGCTTGAATCATTAAAGGTAACATACAAAGGTACCATTGTGATGTCATACTCATCAAGCATTTGCTTTGATAAATCACAAGTGCTGTCAGTGAATATTTTAACCTTATTCATTTTGCTTCCCCCATTAAAAAATACATAATTATTGTTAAATCATTTTTCATTAAAATAAAACGAGCAGTACCCAAAATTACATATGTTAATTATAGTACTGTGTATTTTACATTGTCAATATTAGTAGATAGCGAGCTTACATGTATTTTGCATTGTTTTCTTTATTTTGCTATATCTCACCAATCCTTACACAGGGATTCTTATATCGCCCCTTCTATCTATATAAATCGTGCTAAAGATTTACAGTATACTGATGACAGTTAGCCATTAAGATTCTTCACTACCGTTCAGAATGACTGGGCTTATGTTCTGTGTTAATTATGCGCCAGCCGTCATCCTGAGTGTAACGAAGGATCTTTCTTTATGCTTTGTAAGATCCTTCGGTCGTTCCTCCCTCAGGATGACAGCGGGGATATTAACGACTTTCATAACAAAGGCAGCATAGACATTTGCAATATATTTAGTACTTTATTTATAATATATTTTGCTTTTCATATAGTTATATCAAAAAAAAATCCTGTTTCTTGAATTAATTCCAAAACAAATCAGAAAGAGAGAAAGCTAGGACTATATGCATCCTGACTTTCTCTCTCTTTATTTAATCGTTAACCCTCTTCATATTTTATGCACTTAAGCTTGTTGTAGCTTTCTTATTGCTATACCACTGATAATGTGTTCCTAGAACTATTATTACTATACCTATCAAGTCTGTATATAGACCCGGGTCTATCAGTGCAAGTCCGCCAATCAAGAAGATTACTCTTAATATTGGATTTACCTTTCTGAATATGAAGCCTTCCATAGCAATACCTATACCAAACATACCTATTAAGGAGGTTATTGTTATCTGTACAATTTCAAGCCCAGTTGTATTTATAAGCAGAAGCTGCGGATTAAGTACAAATATATATGGTATCAAGAATGCCGCTATGGCAAGCTTGCTGGCGTTTATACCCGTTTTTATGGGGTCGCTCTTAGCTATTGCCGAGCCTGCAAAGGCAGCCAGTGCAACTGGTGGAGTTATATCTGCTATTATTCCGAAATAGAATACAAACATATGCGCTGTAAGTACGTTTACTCCAAGCTTCAATAGTGCAGGTGCTGCTATTGTCGAGGTAATTATATAGTTCGCTGTTGTCGGTGCGCCCATACCCAGTATCAGTGAAGATATCATAGTCAGTATTAGTGTAGGTATAAGCTGTCCTCCTGCCATAGCCACCAATCCGTTACCCATCTTAAGACCTAAGCCTGTCAGTGTTACAGTACCAACAATTATACCGGCTGCCGCACATGCTATGGCAACACCCAAGGCTCCCTTAGCACCCATCTCAAGTGCTTCAAGCAGAGTCTTAAGGTTCATTCTTGTTTCTTTTCTTATGTTTCCTACGATTACAGCTGAAAGAATTCCGTAAAGTGCAGCCTTGATTGCAGTTGTACCGCTCATAAGCATATATACTATTACAATTATCGGCAGCAGCAGGAACCATCTCTCTTTGAGGACCTTTGCAAGCCTTGGGAGCTTTGATGCATCAAGACCCTTCATGCCAGTCTTTCTAGCTTCAAGGTCAACCATTATCCATATACCTGTAAAGTAAAGCAGTGCAGGTATTATGGCCGCTTTTGCTATACCGCTGTAAGGCATCCCGATAAATTCAGCCATAAGGAATGCTGCAGCACCCATAATAGGAGGCATTATCTGGCCTCCTGTAGAAGCAGCTGCTTCTACTGCACCGGCAAACTCCGGCTTATAGCCTAAGCTTTTCATAAGAGGAATGGTGAAGCTTCCTGTACCAACTGTGTTGGCAACCGAGCTTCCGGAAATAGTACCTGTAAGTGCGCTGCTCAGTACTGCAACCTTTGCAGGGCCGCCTACCGCTTTTCCTGCTATAGCATTAGCAAGGTCTATGAAGAATTTACCTATGCCTGTTTTATCCAGGAAAGCTCCAAATAATATAAATAAGAATATAAAGGTCGATGATACTGCCAGAGGCGTACCCAAAATGCCTTCAGTTGTATAATACATATGACTGACTATTCTCTCTATAGAATAGCCTCTGTGGTTAAAGAAGCCTGGCAGATATGCACCAAACTTCGCATATAATAAGAAGGCGCTGGCAATTATAACGATTGGAAGTCCAACAACTCTTCTGGCAGCTTCCAATACAAAAAGTACTGCCAATATAGCTACGAAAATATCAATCGGTGTCTGGTCTCCCGCTCTCAAAAGCAGGTTATTGTAGTTAAAGGTTATATATAGACCTACTGCACCTGCGATTACTGCTAAGCCTATATCTATCCAATGCATTTTGTTCTTCGGCATTTTCTTGCTGCTTGGGTATAGCAGATAGGTTAATACAAAAGCAAAGGTAAGGTGGATGGATCTTTGCAGTTGGGCCGGCAATACGCCGAAAATAGCTGTATATAACTGAAATAATGAAAACATTATTGCAAGTGCTGTAACAAGCTTTGCCGGGATACCTGCCAGCTTCCTGTAGTTTGACTCTTTATCATATTTTGCTATGATTTCGTCCAGATCCATGTCTTTTACCTGTTCCTTCAGAATCTTATCCTTATCCATGTAATCCCTCCTCATTTATTAAATGTGATAATAGAACAACTTTTAAGTTGATTATTTCCTTGTTAATTTGTATTTTATGAGTTCAAATAGTGTAATCCTCTGAATGTTGAAAAATGCAGGATTCTGCGGTTCTATAAATTCCGACAGCTTCATATTCTTGTCCTTATAGCTTAGTGTGTGCTCCGCATAGGTCCCAACCATGTAAGTAAAGTTATCAAGCTTCAAATCAATGTTTTCAATTTTGACCAAACCGTCTTCTATAGAGAGCTTCTGCCCGCTTCCCAAAGCATTCTCCGGCATACCTGCTCCATACGAGTAAAAGGTGGTTTTATACACTAAGAAATGGTCCCCTATTATCCGTATAAATTCATTGACCGGGGTACGGTTAACTGAGTGCTTGAAGGTAACTACAAACTCCTCCGCATTACTAAGGTCATCAATGTATACTACCTCTCCGGTTTTTCCGTTGGAGATTGTAAATTTATTAAATACAGGGACATTCAAT
>JAQZBM010000030.1 GCA_029238945.1 Clostridia bacterium | reverse complement strand
ACAATTTTAGAGCATGACATTAGAACAAAACTGCAGGCAGTTCATGAAAGAGCCGGTGATAATGCTGATAAGCTTGAAGAGCATACCGTAAGGTTAGAAAGCATTGAAAGTAAAATTGACATACTTGCATTGTCCATCAATGCTCAGGATAAGCGGCTTGAAGTAGTGGAGTCCAGACGCAAGAATGTAAAGTATTAAAAAATAACCACCCTGCTATCACCAGGGTGGTTACTGCTATTTTGCATAAACCCAAGTATCAAAGAACTCATCAAGCTCTCTGCCTGAAACCTCTTCACTGACTTTGATAAAGTCCTCAGTTGTTGCAATTTTAAATTTAAATTTATCAAAATATTCCTGCATAACCTTGAAGAAGGTATCCTCTCCAAGCTCGCTTCTCAGCTCGTTTAGAACTACTGCGCCTCTTGTATATACAGTAGGACCGTAATCATCCCAGTTCTTAAACTCATCTAAGCTTTGCACAACATCACCGTTTATTATGTTTTGCGCCATTACCTCGTCATGTCGTTCTTGTACACTTCTGGTGAAATAGCTCTTACCTCTATCCTCGGCTACGGCATCCTCAATGTAAATGCTTTCAGAATAGGTTGCAAAGCCTTCATCCAGCCAGGCTTCATCTATCTGGTCATTTCCTACCAGACTATAAAACCATTGGTGTGCAGTCTCATGAACTATTACTATTGTCAGAGAATCCCTGTTTGAGAATGTCTCATAATAGTTGTCGCTGATGTATACTAGCCCTGGATACTCCATTCCGCTTGGGAATACTGTTTCTACAACTGAAAATGTAGGATAAGGATATTCTCCGTATTTTTCATTGAATACCTTTATGCTGTTTACTCCTGTGTCCAGTGCTTCCTTGCCTCGTTTCTCATGGCCCCTGTAGTAATAGGATTTTACTAATGTATTATCTACAACCTGTTCCAGCACCTCGAATTCGTCGTTTGCTATAAAGGCAAAGTCTCTCATATTGTAGCCTCTGAATTCCCATGTCTTCGTATCAGTATCATTATCCAGCTTATAAAGCTCTCCTGATGCAGCTAAAGTATACTCCTTCGGTGCCTTTATTTTTACCTCATAGTTGGCTGAATCGCTGTAGAAGGGATCTCCGATGGCATAGTATTTATCCAGATTCCAGCCCTGTTTATCGTATACTGCTGCTACAGGATACCAGTTTCCGAGGTTGAAGTGGTTTTCGCCCCAGCCAAACCTTTCGTTTGCAGGTGGGATAAATATCTTGTAATCCATTTCAAGCTCAATAGTACTGCCCGGCTTCAAGGCCTCTTTCAGCTCAACCTTCATAATGGTCTCCCCTTCCCCTTGGAAGGAATAGCTTAAAGCCTGCCCAGCCTTGGTCTTGATGGAATTCACTTCAGTATAGCCCGGCTCGAAGCCCTTTGAATAAGCCCTGTTAAAATCATCAAATAGAAAGGGTGCAGTTTCCTTGTCGTTAAAGGCGTTGCTGTATACATGGAAATACAGTTCCTTCAGCTCGACCTCTTCATTATTTCTATAGGCAACATTTTGTTTAGCCGTAATAGTTTTATCCTTTGCATTCAGCTCCGCATCAATGCGATACCAGTTTGCGTTTTCTGCAGGAAGTATGCTTTTTGCCGGCCCCTCTGCGCCTCCTTGTTCTGTGCTGTTAGGTCTGCTGCAGCCCAAAACAGCTGCTGAAATAAGTATAAATATCAGCGCCAAACAAAGCTTTCTTTTCATGCCATCACTCCTTATTTGAAGTCTTTTTCCTATTAGCACTCATTATTTTGTCTACTATATAATCATACCCATTTTCACTGTGTGGTATCAAGCAATTTGTGCAATCCTTTATGCCCATGTTATCTATGTGGTTTCCTCCGCATTCCTCCAGGAAATACAACGGGCAGTAACAGAAAAGGCAGTTGAAATTCTCATCATTCTTTACTTTATGACATGGAAAGTACTCACATTCCTTATTTTGAAAAAATCTGTAGTTGTTTTTCATTGTAACCTCCTATACACATAACACCTACACCGGAGTCCTAAAATCTCCGGCGCAGGTGCAGTTTCACTAAAATTCTGCTGTTTTAACTGTTCTTGGGAATGGTATAACGTCTCTTATGTTTGCCATTCCTGTTATATACATGATTGCTCTTTCAAAGCCCAGACCGAAGCCTGCATGCTTTGTTCCGCCATATTTCCTCAGGTCTAGGTACCATGAGTAGCCTTCCTTCTCCAGACCCTTTTCTTCCATTAATCTTTCCAAGACATCAAGTCTTTCTTCTCTTTGGCTGCCGCCGATGATTTCTCCTATGCCCGGTACCAGCAGGTCAGTTGCTGCAACTGTCTTGCCGTCATCATTCAGTCTCATGTAGAAGGCTTTGATTTCCTTCGGATAGTTATATACAAAAACAGGCTTCTTAAATATCTTCTCCGTCAGATATCTCTCATGCTCTGTCTGTAAATCTGTTCCCCAATCAACCGGATATTCGAATTTCTCTCCTGATTTCTTAAGAAGCTCAACAGCTTCTGTATAGCTGACTCTTCCAAAGTCAGAGCTTACAACATTGTTCAATCTGTCCAGCAGCGTGTTGTCGATGAACTTGTTGAAGAACTCCATTTCTTCAGGGGCGTTTTCCATAACATAGTTGATGACATACTTCAGCATATCCTCAGCCATTTCCATATCATCCTCAAGCTCAGCAAAAGCAATTTCAGGTTCAATCATCCAGAACTCAGCAGCATGCTTTGTTGTGTTAGAGTTTTCTGCTCTGAAGGTAGGACCGAAGGTATAAACGTTTCTGAAGGCCATGCAGTAAGTTTCTGCGTTCAGCTGACCGCTAACTGTCAGGTTTGTACTTTTGCCGAAGAAGTCCTTGCTGTTATCTACCCTGCCCTCTTCATCTCTTGGTGGGTTTTCCATATCAAGAGTAGTTACTCTGAACATTTCACCTGCGCCCTCGGCATCACTGCCTGTTATGATTGGTGTATGAACATATACGAAGCCTCTTTCCTGGAAGAAGCGGTGTATAGCATAAGCTACTAGAGATCTGACTCTGAATACAGCTGCAAAGGTGTTTGTTCTTGGTCTCAGGTGAGCTATGGTTCTTAAGAACTCAAAGCTGTGACTTTTCTTCTGCAGCGGATAATCAGGAGTTGATGTGCCTTCTACCTGTATGCTTTCTGCTTTAATTTCAAAGGGCTGCTTTGCTCCCGGAGACTCTACAACTATTCCTTTTACTCTGATTGATGAACCTACTGAAAGCTTTGATATCTCTGCAAAGTTTTCCAGCTTATCCTCGAATACTACCTGCAGTGACTTGAAAAAACTTCCGTCATTGATTTCAATGAAACCGAAGTTCTTTGAAGCTCTTACTGTCCTAACCCAGCCGGACACGCTTACTTCTTGATTTATGAAATGTCCTTCCTGTCTATATAATTGTTTAATTGCCATGTCTTTCATAATGAATTCCTCCTTATATAAATATATTAAATATAAATTCCCTAAAAAAATAAACCTTTCATCCCTAAATAAAGGGACGAAAGGTTGTTCGCGGTACCACCCTGATTGCCAATTACTTGGCCGGCTCAATTTGCATCTGCAATGTTTCTTATAAAACATTTGATAATGCCTCCGATTATAACGGTTCGGTGCCGTATAAGCCTACTTTTTACATTTCGGTTATAGACTCGGAGATGTTCTTCACTATAATTGTGATACCGGCCTTACACCGTCGCCGGCTCGCTAAAATCCATCATTATAGCTACTCTTCCCGTCATTGTCTTTATATATTATCTGAATTCTAATATATTTAGAATTATATGTCAAGCAGAATTTATACTTTTAAATCTACCTTCATGTTCAATATGTCATTATTATTCCTCAAAACAGGATAAACATATTCCTCCAAGAACTCAACAACCTGTTCCGGAGCCCTGCCGATGAAGTTTCCGGCATCCATCAGCTTATCAATTTCCTCTGCTTTAAGCTTAAAGCTGCTATCCTTCTTAATCAGGTCAATCAGATTATTATCCAGTCCCTCTTCTTTGACTCGCTTTCCTGCCTCCATAGAGTAAACTCTTATCTTCTCGTGCAGCTCCTGTCTGTCTCCGCCTCTTAGCACTGCTTCCATAAGTATTGACTCTGTAGCCATGAAAGGCAGCTCCTGGTCAACATGCTTCTTTATCATTTTCTCATAAACAACCATGCCGGAGGTCACATTTATCATGATGTTCAAAATGCTGTCTACCGCAAGGAAGGCTTGAGGCACCACAAGTCTTTTGTTTGCTGAATCATCCAGTGTTCTTTCGAACCACTGAGTAGCGGCTGTTATTGCGGGATTCAGCGTGTTTACAAGAACAAATCTTGATAGTGCACCTATTCGCTCGCTTCTCATAGGATTTCTCTTATATGCCATAGCTGATGAACCTATTTGCTGCTTCTCAAAGGGTTCTTCAACTTCCTTCAAGTGCTGCAGCAATCTCATGTCATTGCTGAACTTATAGGCTGACTCTGCAATCTGCATCAGAACATTCAGCACCTGACTGTCCAGCTTCCTCGAATAGGTTTGACCCGAAACCGCAAATGTTTTTTCAAAGCCCATTTTCTCAGCTACCATTTTGTCCAGCTTTCTTATCTTATCATGTTCCCCGTCAAACAGGGACATAAAGCTTGCCTGGGTTCCTGTAGTTCCCTTTACCCCTCTAAGCTTCATTCTGCTCAGCTGAAACTCTAGCTCCTCCAAATCCATAAGGAAATCCTGCAGCCAAAGGGTGCTTCGCTTTCCTACTGTTGTGAGCTGAGCTGCTTGAAAGTGTGTGAAGCCTAATGTCGGTAAATCCTTGTATTTCAATGAAAACTGAGCAAGGTTGTTTATAGTATTCAAAAGCTTATTCTTTATAAGCTTAAGACCTTCATTCATCTGTATTACGTCAGTATTGTCTCCTACATATGCACTGGTGGCGCCTAAATGGATTATTGGCTTTGCATTGGGACATTGCAGACCAAAGGCATAAACGTGGGACATAACGTCATGTCTTGTTTCCTTTTCTCTTCTTTCTGCATCCTCGTAATTGATATCATAAATATGCTGTTTCATTTCATCAATCTGATGTTCTGAAATATTGAGACCCAACTCCTTCTCGCTTTCAGCTAACGCAATCCAGAGCTTTCTCCAAGTGGAGAACTTAAAGTCATCTGAAAATACAGATGACATTTCTTTGCTTGCATACCTTGTATTCAGAGGGTTTTGATATATACTTGTATCTATCATAGATTTATCCATTGTATTACCTTTCTATTTTAGATTTTCTCTGATAAAGCTTTCAAATACATCTAAGCCTTTCTCTATTGTTTCCATAGAAGTCGCATAGGAGAGTCTGATGAAACTGTCTGTACCAAAGGCAGCACCCGGTATAACAGCCACATGACCCTTTTCCAGTAGTATTTGTGCAAAATCCAGCGAGGACTTGATTGTCTGTCCGCACAGTTCTCTGCCCATATAGCTTGATATATCAACATATACATAGAAGGCGCCTTCAGGCATTATGCATTTTAGTTCCTTCATAGCACTAAGTCTGTCATACATATATGTTCTTCTCTTTGCAAACTGTTCAACCATTTTGTGAACGTCGTCCTGAGGACCATTCAAAGCTGTTGTTGACGCATATTGTGTTATTGAGTTCGGGTGCGAAACAGCATGGCTTTGTACACTTGACATAGCTTTTATCAGTTTTTCGTTACCTGCAGCATAGCCCAGTCTCCAGCCTGTCATCGCATAGGCCTTTGACATGCCGTTTATCACTATGGTAAGTTCCTTGATTTCCTGTCCTAAGGATGCGATGCTTATATGCTTTTTACCGTCATAGGTCAATCTCTCGTATATTTCATCGGATATCACGTATAGATTGTTTGCAACAGCAACCTCTGCAATATCTCTTAATTCTTGCTCTGAATATATTGAGCCTGTAGGGTTGTTCGGCGTATTTATAAGTATAGCTTTTGACTTAGGAGTGACAGCATTTAAAAGCTCTTGCTTTGTCATTTTGAAGTTATTTTCCTTTTTGGTTGGAACCAAAACAGGTACACCGTCATTCAATTTTATTATTTCAGTATAGCTTACCCAATATGGTACCGGCACTATTACTTCATCACCAGGATTTAATATAGCTGCAAAAGCATTGGAAAGTGAGTGCTTTGCTCCACTGGATACAATGATTTGATTTGGATTGTATGTCAATCCGTTATCTCTCTCAAGCTTGCCGCAAATTGCTTTTCTTAGCTCTACAGTACCCTGAGCAGCAGTATAGCGGGTAAAGCCCTTATTGATAGCCTCAATAGCGGCATCTCTTATATACTTAGGTGTATCGAAGTCAGGTTCTCCTGCTCCGAAGCCATATACCTTTATACCATCTGCAATCATTTGTTTCAGCTTCGCATCTATCGCCAATGTAATAGATGGTGCTATCTTAGAAATCTTATCAGAAATTCTTAGTTCCATAATCGGCCCTCCATTTAAATAGTAATTAATTTTCTGGTGTTTTCTGCCTTCTCCTTGAGTAGCTTTACATTTTTATAGTCAACCCATATATTTCCCAAAATCGGCTCATTATTTACAAATATGCCGTGGCAGTCTGACCCGCCTGTAATCAGTAATTTTCTCTCTGCCGCAAGCTTATATGATGCTCTGACAGTTTCATCGTCGTGCTTGGAATGATATACCTCAATGCCTTCAATTCCCATATCAAGTATTTCTTTTATGATGATTTTATTATTGATTAAGCCTGGGTGAGCCAGCACCGGTACGCCGCCCAACTGTTTTATTATTTCTACTGCTTCGCGGCTGCTCATTCGATATCTTTCAACATATGCAGGACAGCCCTTCCCTATATAAAGCTTAAAGGCTTCCTTAAGGTTGTCTATATACCCCAGTTCCTGCATCGCCCTGGCAATATGAGGTCTTCCTATAGTACCTGACTCTGCGATGTTTTTAACCTGTTCCAGTGTGATTTTGAAGCCCATGTCATTCAGCTTATCTATCATCTTAACAGCTCTGCCAAATCTTGCTTCATAAATCTCATTCAGTTTATTATGGAGCCAGTCCCTATTATAATCTATGTAATAGCCTAAAATATGTATCTCTTCATCTTTATATTCAGTGCTTAATTCTATTCCCGGAACAATCTCAATATTATGTTTTGTACTTACGTCAATTGCTGGCTGTATACCTTTAACTGTATCGTGGTCCGTAATTCCAATAGCTCTGAGCTTCTTATAGGCTGCCCATGTTACTACCTCCTCTGGACTTAGCAAACCATCTGATGAAGTAGTATGTATGTGCAAGTCGGCCTTAAGCATAAGATTCCTCCTGACATTTTGCAAAATTGACCTTGGAAAATAAAAATTTGAGTTGATTTTTTCTTTAGTTTGCTATCACACAACAATTATTATTATATCATTTTCTTTCTATTAAATGTCAATGTTATAGTAAATTTATATAATTCTCCTATAAAAACAAAATACCTGCGTTTGCAGGTATTTTGTTTATTTATCTGGATTGAATCAATAATTTTATTGCAGTTCTTTCTTCCCCATCAATGTCGATATCAGTAAAGGCTGGAATGCATATCAGGTCTATGCCACTGGGAGCAACAAATCCTCTAGCTATAGCGATTGCTTTAATTGCTTGATTTAAAGCACCTGCACCGATTGTTTGTATTTCTGCACCACCCTTTTCTCTGACAACTCCTGCCAAAGCTCCTGCAACTGAATTTGGATTAGACTTTGCTGATACTTTTAATATTTCCATTGTAGTGTCCCCCCAAAAAAATAGAATTCTAACCAAAATATTCTACAAATAAACCCAAATTCCTTTTTTAATTTACAATTTTCTTAATTATGCAAGCATAAACTAACTATTCTTCGTTTATACTCAATCTTTTTATGGATTTTAACTTATTATCGTCAACCTCTAAAAGTATTGCACAAAAGATTGCTTTACCGTCTGCCACCTCAAATTTACTCGGCATCATGGTTACAAACTTTTTAATTATTATATCCTTATCTACTCCCAGTATTGAATCATATGGTCCTGTCATGCCTACATCAGTTATATAGCCTGTACCCTTTGGCAATAGTCTTTCATCGGAGGTCTGTACATGGGTATGAGTACCGAAAACTGCTGTTACTCTTCCGTCCAGATACCATCCCAATGCCAGCTTCTCTGATGTTGCTTCGGCATGAAAATCCACTATAATGATATCAGCTTTATCTTTTATCTTCTCCAATATTTCATCTGCTTTTTCAAAGGGATTATTATAGCTGTCCATATAAACCCTGCCGCATAGATTTATTACCGCTATCCTCTTCCCATGCTTTTCCAATATAGTATATCCTCTTCCGGGATTATTTGAAGGGAAGTTTGCCGGTCTGATAATATTCAGCTTATCTTCTATGAATTCTGTGACTTCCTTTTTTGACCATGCATGATTTCCCAGTGTGATAACATCTACACCTGCGTAAAGCAGTTCCTCATATGTACTTCTGGTTATACCGACTCCATGGGCGCTGTTTTCACCGTTTGCAATTATAAAATCTATCTTATGTTCAGTTATAAGCTTTGGCAGCCTGTTGTTTATAAATTCTCTTCCCGGTTTGCCTACAATGTCTCCAATGCAGAGTATATTCATAATGACCTCCTGTGTATGTGTATGTATGGTTGAATATGTTATTTATTATTCCTACTTATACAATAATGAATTCATTGAAATTTTTCAAGAAAAAAAGGCTTCTATTGAAGCTCGATTAGATGCTGTTACTTGTATTAAAAAAGGCGGCCTTAGCCGCCATTTTTATTATGCATGGGAAATTCTTTTCTAAATTAATTGCAATTCTGCATATGCAGTTCATAAAGACTTCAAAGCTTTTTTACTTTGCATATTCAATTGCTCTTGTTTCTCTAATAACATTAATTTTAATTTGACCAGGATATTCGAGTTCATTTTCAACTCTCTTGACTATATCCCTAGCTACCATAGCTATATCAGCATCGTTAATTTCTTCTGGTTTAACCATAATTCTGATTTCTCTACCAGCTTGAATTGCAAAAGATTTTTCTACTCCATCGATTGAATTCGCTATCTCTTCCAGCTTTTCCAATCTCTTAATATATGATTCAAGTGTTTCTCTTCTTGCACCAGGTCTTGCCGCCGAAATTGCGTCTGCTGCCTGTACAAGAACTGCTTCAATTGTAGTGGCTTCAATATCGCCATGATGCGCCGATATCGCGTGTATTACATCAGGGTTTTCCTTGTATCTCTTAGCAAGGTCAGCACCTATTTGTACGTGCGGTCCCTCAACTTCATGGTCTACTGCTTTACCAATATCGTGAAGCAAGCCTGCTCTCTTAGCAAGTTTGACATCTGCACCTAATTCTGCAGCCATTGCTGCTGCCAAGTGCGCTACTTCGATAGAATGTTTAAGGACGTTCTGTCCATAACTTGTTCTAAATCTCAATCTTCCAAGTAATTTAATCAGTTCAGGATGCAATCCATGCACGCCTGTATCAAAGGTTGCCTGCTCTCCTTGATCTCTTAGATAAGCATCTACTTCCTTCTTGGCCTTCTCTACCATTTCTTCGATTCTGGCCGGATGTATTCTGCCATCTACAATCAATTTTTCGAGAGCTACTCTCGCAACTTCTCTCCTTATAGGGTCAAATCCTGACAATATAACTGCTTCCGGTGTATCATCAATAATCAAGTCTATGCCAGTTAATGTTTCTAAGGTTCTGATGTTTCTACCTTCTCTACCAATAATTCTGCCCTTCATCTCATCGTTAGGTAATGTTACAACTGATACTGTAGTCTCTGCAACGTGGTCTGCTGCACATTTTTGAATTGCTAAGGAAATAATCTCCCTTGCTTTTCGTTCGCCTTCCTCTTTAGCCTTTGTTTCGATATCTTTTACCATAATTGCTGCTTCGTGCTTAATTTCTTTTTCTATATCGCTTAAAAGCAATTGTCTGGCTTCCTCAGATGACAATCCAGAAAGTCTCTCCAACTCTTCGACCTGCTTCTTATACAATTCCTGCACATCTTCATGAGCCTTTTGAACTTCTCTTTGCTTTTTATTTATAGCCTCTTCTCTTTGTTCAAGAGAATCAGTCTTCTTATCAAGAAGCTCTTCTCTCTGTATTAGCCTTCTTTCCATACGCTGGACTTCATTTCTTCTGTCTCTTATCTCTCTATCCAGCTCAGATCTAAGCTTATGAACATCTTCTTTCGCTTCCAGCAATACTTCCTTTTTAGCGGTTTCTGCTTCTCTTTCAGATTCTTCTACGATTCTTCTAGCCTCTGATTCTGCGTTTTTGATTTTAGACTCTGCAATATATCTTCTAACTAAATACCCTATTATGAAGGTAATTATTGCAATCACTATAACCCAAATAATATCTATACTTATTCACCTCCTTAAAGAATATGAAAACTCCATTATATGGAAGAAATTCATTATTTAAAAATAAATACACTTTGATACACCACAGATTAATTCTATATCTTCTGCAATTTTTTGTCAAGTTTAATGCATTTGCTGATACAATATTGACAAAATCCCTACCGTGTAATATTTTTCCTATAAACATGAAAGTTTATTCCATTACTTCAATATTATTCACAACTTTACTGCAGGTATCGTACTCGAAGCCTTTTCCGTACAGGTAAGCATATAATTTTGACTTTTTCTCTCTCTCAGTGCCTTTTAAGTTTTTGAGCTTCTTCTGTGCTGCCTTCATTGCGATATCGTATTCGTCAATTTCCTCACTATTCAGACATTTCTCAACAATTTCACGAGCAATACCCTTCTGCATCAATTTATTATACAACACCTTCTTATTAACTGTTGAGCCGCCGCTCTTTTTACTTCTTATAAAGGCTTCAACATACATTTCGTCATTTATATATCCCAGCTCTTTCAGCTTATTAATAACCTTATCAATAGTTTCACTGTCATATTCTTTTTCTTTAAGCTTTCTAGCCAGCTCTTTTTCTGTCTTGCTGTATCTGCCAAGAAGGGTCAATGAGTAGTTCAATGCTTTCTTATATGCAGAGTGAGCTGCTGTCTTGGTTAACAGCTCAGCATCCACTTCAGTCCCAATTTTAAGCTTCATATTATAAATCGATTCATCATCTAAGGAGCAGTAATACTCCCCATCGACAAAAATGTTGAAAAAATCCTTATTTTTCTTTTGTTGAGTTATGTCTGTAATTCTCATTATTTTCACCTTTTATCAAGTATTCTTTTGCTTTAAGCTATATATGCTTTGGACATTGTCCTTCACTTTTAGCCGGATTTGCTGTGCAATTGGCTATTAAGAAAAAGGCATGGTTTGAGTCTTGCTCGAACACATGCCTTTATACGCTATTGTTATTACATTTCTTCTTCTACTTCTATATCACTGCTGTCATCAACTGTTTTGCTCTTTGTAGCTCCTAAGTTGTACAGCTCTCTTATTTTTGCTTCAAGTTCTTGTGTAAGAGCAGGATTTTCTTCAAGATACTGCTTTGCGTTCTCTCTTCCTTGTCCGATTCTTGCATCTCCATAGGAATACCAAGCGCCGCTTTTTATCACTATATCATTGTTTGCTGCAAGATCCAGCACACTGCCCTCTCTGGAAATACCTCTTCCATACATTATGTCAAACTCAGCTTGCTTGAAAGGAGGTGCAACCTTATTCTTTACAACCTTCACTCTTGTTCTTGTTCCAACTACGTCGCTGCCTTGCTTCAGGTTTTCAACCTTTCTTACTTCAAGACGAACGGATGAATAGAACTTAAGTGCTCTTCCGCCTGGAGTTGTTTCCGGATTTCCGAACATAACTCCGACTTTTTCTCTTAATTGGTTTATAAATATAGTTGAGCACTTTGATTTATTGATAGCACCGGTAAGCTTTCTTAGGGCTTGTGACATAAGCCTTGCCTGTAAGCCAACGTGAGCATCACCCATATCGCCGTCAATTTCTGCCTTTGGTACCAGAGCGGCAACTGAGTCTATAACTATTACATCAATGGCTCCGCTTCTTACAAGTGTTTCGCATATCTCCAACGCTTGCTCTCCTGTATCAGGCTGTGAAACTATCAGGTTGCTGATATCTACGCCAAGATTCTTCGCATAAACAGGGTCCAAAGCGTGCTCAACATCTATGAAAGCAGCTTCACCACCTGCTCTTTGCGCTTCAGCAACAATGTGAAGAGCTACAGTAGTCTTACCTGATGATTCAGGTCCATATATCTCAACTATTCTTCCTCTTGGCACGCCGCCTATTCCAAGAGCAAGGTCTAAATCTATTGAGCCTGTAGGTATTGATTCAACATTTAATTTTGTATTATCGCCAAGCTTCATTACAGAGCCTTTACCGAATTGTTTCTCTATTTGGCTTAATGCCAATTCAATTGCTTTTTTCTTATCGTTCATAAAATGCAGGATAAACCTGCTACACCTACCTTTCTAAAGTTCAGTTGACGCGAACAAATGTTCTATAATAATTATATTATATTGAATAAAATTAGTCAAACATTTGTTTGTAAAAATTACAATTATTTCAGTTTATTATTTCCATGTTTACCACAGAAAGGTATGCTAAAGCAGTTCCCTTCTAAGTAAGTCCAATGCTCTGGTTGCAGCATTCCACCTGATTTTCTCTCTGCTGCTTGGGAACAGGAACCTGTGAGCTTCAACTTTATCTCTTACTGCTATTCCTATATAGAAAAGTCCTACGGGTTTTTCTGCACTTCCTCCCTCAGGTCCTGCTATGCCTGTGACAGATACTCCGACATCTGTACCTGACACCCTTTTTATACCCGTTGCCATTTCAATTGCTGTTTCGCTGCTTACTGCACCGAATTTGTTCAAGGTCTCTTCTTTTACATTTAAAAACTTCATTTTTGCTTCGTTGCTGTAAGTAACTATACCATCCATAAAAACTGCAGAAACTCCCGATACATTGGTCATTCTTCCTGAAATCATGCCACCGGTGCACGATTCTGCAAAGGCTACTGTCATATGCTTTTCTTTTAAAAGCTTGTAAACAACGTACTCCAAGCTTTCATCATCATAGCCGTATATATTGTCGCCCAGAATGTCATGTATTTGTTTATCCATGTTTTTTAACAGCTCATCGGCTTCTAAGTCTTCCTTGCATTTCGCAGTAATCCTTAAGTGAACCTCTCCGTCCTTGGCATAAGGTGCCACAGTCGGATTGTCCTGAGTATCAAAAATAAGCTGAAGCATTTCCTGTACCTTCGATTCTCCAACGCCGACTATTCTTAAGGTCTTTGATTTTATTATAAATTCTGATTTAGCCTTCAGATATGGGTATACCTTCTCATCAAACATCGGCATCATTTCCTTTGGAGGTCCTGGAAGCAGTATGACAGCCTTGCCGTTCTTCTCTACAAGGATGCCAGGTGCAGTACCGTTATTGTTTTCCAGTACTATGGAGCCTTCCGGTATGTAGCCTTGTTTAAGATTGCACTCAGGCATATGTCTGCCTGCCAATTTAAATGAATTTTCAAGCTTCTCCAGGCTCTCTTTGTGCGGTATCAGCTTTAGTCCCAGGGCAGCAGCAACTCCATCCTTGGTTAAATCATCATCGGTAGGTCCCAAGCCTCCGGTAGTGATGATTATGTCAGATCTATCAAGACCTTGCTCAATAACCGTCTTTAGTCTTGTCAGGTTGTCCCCTACCGTTACATGGTAATATACATCATAGCCAAGCTCTGCAAGCTTCTCAGAAAGAAATCTTGCATTGCTGTTGACTATGTTTCCCAGCAGCAGTTCAGTTCCTACTGCAACTATTTCGCACTTCATAAAATACCTCCAACTTTCATTTAATTAGTCTTTACTATACTTTAAATAAGAACCCCACCCATCAAAAAGCAGCTAAAGCTGCTGATGGGTCCCGGGAACCTTGTTGTAATTACAATAAAGCTATGTACCATTCACAATTGTAAATAATACATAGCTCTTTAGTTCATTTGTTATGCCTTCTGCCCCAGCTTGCCGCTTTGCTTCAGTACATGCATGTTCTTTTTGAAGTAATCAACGCCTGACCATACTGTGATGAACAAGGCTGCATATATTGCAATTGTATTTATTGGCAGATTTATCAGGCTGAAAGGGAAATTATCCAGTATCAAAACGCATATGGTTACTATCTGAGTGACTGTTTTTGTTTTACCTAAGTTGCTGGCTGCAATAACCAGATTCTGATTAGATGCTATAGTTCGCAGGCCCGTTACTGCGAATTCTCTTGCCAAAATAACAAATACAATCCAAGCTTCAATCCTGCCCAGCTGTATAAGTATGACGAAAGCACCTGTAACCAAAAGCTTATCAGCCAAGGGATCCATAAACTTCCCGAAGTCTGTTACAAGATTATACTTTCTTGCAATATGTCCGTCAAGATGGTCTGTCAATGATGCTAAGAGGAATACAGCCAAGGCCGCTTCCATATGGAACGGAAACTCTACAAGCATCAATATCATGAAAACAGGTATCATCGCTATTCTTATAAGTGTAATTTTATTTGCTATATTCATCTATTTCCTCTCCCACCAGATCATATTCTGCAGCTTCCTTAATCAATACATGAGTAAAATCACCTGGCTTATACTTCGCCTTCGAAGAGAAATAAACATTACCGTCTATTTCCGGTGCATCCTTGCCGCTTCTTCCGTAATATTTATTATGCTCCTTGCCTTCTACAAGGACTTCTACTATCTTGCCAACCATTTTCTGATTGTTATCATAGGATATGTCGCTTTGAAGAAGCATGATTCTTTCCTGCCTTTTCAGCTTTATCTCTTCATCTATCTGCTCTTCCATACCGTAAGCAGGAGTGTCCTCTTCTCTTGAATAGGTAAATACCCCTAATCTGTCAAAACGAACTTCCTTCACAAAATCCAGAAGCTCCTTGAAATCCTCGTCGGTTTCACCGGGGAAGCCTACTATCAAAGAGGTACGCAGCGTTATTTCAGGTATCCTTTTTCGAAGCTTCTTTATAAGCTCAAGAATCTCTTCCTTAGTAGTTCTTCTGCCCATTCTCTTCAAAATCTTGTTGCTTGCATGCTGAATAGGTATGTCCAGATATTTGCATATCTTTTTATTGTCAGCTATTACATCTATAAGTTTATCATCAAACTCATCTGGATAGGAATATAGGATTCTTATCCATTCAATGCCTTCAATTTTGCTGATTTCCTGCAGAAGCTCTGCAATCCTATACTCTCCGTATAAGTCCATTCCATATCTTGTTGTATCCTGAGCTATGATATTAAATTCCTTTATACCTTGCTTTGCCAAAAGTGCAGCCTCTTTGACTATATCCTCAAAGCGTCTGCTTCTGTATTTTCCTCTAAGCTTCGGTATGATGCAGTAAGTACATCTGTTGTCGCAGCCCTCTGCAATTTTTAGAAAGGTGGAAGCTCCACCTGTGGAAATCACCCTTGGCAGCTCATGAATGTCAACCTGTTCCTGATGGCCGAATTTCACTACCTTACTGCCCTGCATTGCCTCATCTATGACTTCCAGTATGTTTTTATAATCTCCTGTACCAATGACAGCGTCCAGCTCAGGCATTTCGTTCATCAGCTCTTCTTTATATCTTTCCGCCAGACATCCTGAGGCTATAAGCACCTTACATTTACCGTTGCTTTTCAACTGCCCCATCTCAATTATGCTGTCAATGGACTCCTGCTTCGCACTTTCTATAAATCCGCAGGTATTAACTATTATAACATCAGCCTCTTCCGCCTTATTTGTCAGCTTATATTTGTTGCCTGCTAAAATGTTAAGCATAACTTCTGAATCTACAAGGTTCTTGGAGCATCCCAAAGAAACCAGTGCTACCTTAAAACTCAAAAAACTCGCTCCCTCCAAAGTGTTATTAATAACAACAAAGTAAAGTATATTATATAGCTTAATGTATGTCAAAATAATTTATACGTATTACCCAGGCAATAAATATGCTGATTTTTAGCCGTTTACGCACGCTATCGTACGCATAGTCGTTTTACCTTCACATTTCTTGCAATATCGCCTATATGCGACACCAAGTACCTAAATTTTATACAATTTTACAGCATTTCCTCGTACTCTTCCTTTGTCATGAGCACCTTCCTCGGCTTGCTGCCTTCATAGCCTCCTACTACACCTCGCTCCTCCATTTGGTCTAT
>JAQZBM010000266.1 GCA_029238945.1 Clostridia bacterium | reverse complement strand
AGAGAAGGCAGACCAGGCGTTGTACTTTGCGAAGGAAAACGGAAGGAATTCGGGCTGCTTGTACAGGGATGACATGTCGAAGACAGCGAAGAGAATAGATAAGCTGGCAGGAATAATATCAGGAAGCCTGGTAGAGGACCAAAGAAGAGTGGAGACCATGCTGGAGGTGCTGGAGCTGCAAAGAAGCATCGAGCTTGGCATAGGTGAGAAGCTGTTCAACTTCCTGGGAAGAATAATAGAGGTATCAGAGGCACAGACAGGAATACTGTTTGACATAGGAGAAGACGGAGAGATAAAGAACAAGCTGGCAAGAAAGAAGTTCATAAGCACAGAGGTAGAGGAAGAGCACTACAACAATGAAATAGTAGACAAGTGTATAAAAAGCGGGACAGGCGAGTACAAGGTGGACTGGAACAGCTATCAGGGATTGGATAGTGTAACGGGAATGCCTGACTGGCAGAGTGTAATGGCAGTGCCGATTATAAAACGGGGAGAGCTGAAGGGCGTACTTTATCTGTCAGCTTCCATAAAAACGAAGGAGTTTGATGCAGGACAATACAACTTCGTTAAAACCCTGTGCGACATAATATCTTCTATTTACGCATAGGTGTTAGGTAACAGGTGTCAGACGGCAGGATTATTGAGGATAAAAGAGCTTCCGTGAAATTAGGACAGACCTTGAGGTCTGTCCTTTATATTAACAGCTATTTGCAAAGCAAGTCCGGCTAAAGGCGAAGGACTTGATATACTGAGTTTTTTTATCTGAGCAGACAAATTGAATAATTCAGCGTATATATGTATAATTTAAGTATATTATATTAGTAATATTTGGAGGGATTGAATTGAATAAGACATTGAGCTTTAGAAGTAAAAGCTTGATTATATTGGCGGTTATTTTGCTGCTTATTATTGTATTCTTTAACAGTATAATAAGCTATGCAATTGATTATCAATGGTTTTCTGAGCTTAACTATCAAGAGGTATTTTTTAAAAAGCTATTCACACAGCTTAAGTTTTTTATACCGACATTTATAATTCTATTTGTTTTATTTTTTACATATTTAAAGGCTATTAATGCTCACTCAGAAAAAAGCAGCGGCCTAGGGAGATCAGTCAAGAGTCATAAGACTAAAAATCTTATATTTACTTTAGGTTCAGTTGTTTTATCATTTATTTTTTCTTTGGTGTTTGTAACACAGATTTGGTATGATTTCTTAATCTATATTAATAAAGTACCCTTTAATATTAGTGATCCTATTTTTAGTAAAGACATAGCCTTTTATATTTTTGAATTACCTTTCCTGAACGATTTATATGGTTTTTTGATGGGCATTATATTCGTTTTATTCGTAATAAATATTTTATATAATGTCATAACCTTCTTCTCCGGTAAGATACCTGAATATGGGAGCGAGGAAAATGTAACTACCATATTCAAATCCAACAATGTATATAAAAGCATACTTTCGGCAGCATCCAGACAGCTCGCTTTGCTTGGCGGCGTGTTTTTCTTGCTGCTGGCCTTCGGATTTTATCTAAGAATGTTTGAACTGCTTTACTCCACAAAGGGTGTAGCATTTGGAGCAAGCTATACAGATATACATGTAAACCTGCCTTTCTATTATGCTTATATTGCCATTTGTATAATAACATCATTGCTTATGTTGGTATCTTGGGGAAGAAACAAGCTGAAGCTTGCTGCTTTTGGCCCAATATTGCTTGTAGTTGCCCTTGTAATATCAGGTGTTACAGCTGCCGGCGTGCAAAGCGTTATAGTGGCGCCAAATGAGCTGGCAAAGGAAGAGCAGTACCTGCAAAACAACATAAATTATACCAACTATGCATATGGCATGGATAAGGTACAGGTTCGCCCCTTCGCCTATAAGCAGAACCTGACTGCCGAGGATATAAATGAAAATGACATAACCATAAGCAATATACCAATAAATGATTATAGATTGGCTTTGGACATATATAATCAGATACAAGGACTAAAGACATACTACCAGTTCAATGATATAGATATAGACAGATATACAATTAATGGTGAATACAGACAGGTATTTGTTTCCCCAAGAGAGCTGCTTGCAGCAAATATACCGGCTCAATCTCAGGCAGCAGGGGCATCCTGGATAAATAGATATTTGAAATATACTCACGGATATGGAATTGCCATGTCACCGGTAAATGAGGTCACTCCTTCAGGTCAGCCAAGGTTATTTATAAGGGACCTTCCTGTGGTATCTGATGTAGATATAGCAGTAGAAAGACCGGAGATATATTATGGTGAGCTTACTAAGGATTTTGTTGTAGTAAATACAAGGGAGAAGGAATTTGATTACCCTGCCAGCGATATAAATGTTGAAACAAGCTATGCGGGCACCGGTGGAATCAAGCTGAACCTATTTAATAGAATTGCCTTCGCTGTCAGAGAGGGCAAAATGAATTTCCTACTGTCACAAGACATAAATTCAAACAGCCGCATTTTGATAAACCGTGAAATTATTGATAGGGTGAACAAGATAGCGCCATTTCTTATGTATGATGAGGATCCATACATAGTAGCAGCAGACGGTAAGCTGTACTGGATGATAGATGCTTATACTGTAAGCAGCAGATATCCGTATTCTGAGCCTATTGATAAAAGGACAGGTGCTAACTACATAAGAAACTCTGTAAAGGTAGTTATAGACGCATATAATGGAGCAACAAGCTTCTATATAGCAGACAATGATGACCCTATAATAAAAACCTACTCAAAGATATTTAAAACTGTTTTCAAGCCTCTGGATCAGATGCCGGAATCACTAAGGGCTCATATAAGATACCCTCAGACGCTGTTTGATATACAGTCAAACATCTACAGCAGGTATCATATAAAGAGCGCCAGAGAGTTTTATAATAAGAGTGATGTATGGGATATAGCTACGCAGATATATACCTCACAGGATGATAAAAGTCCTTCAAATCAAACAGTAGAGTCTGCTTATTTGATTATGAAGCTGCCGGAAAGCGACAGGGAAGAGTTCCTGCTGATTGTTCCGTATACCCCTCAGAAGAAGACCAACATGACTGCATGGCTTGCAGTTAAGAATGACGGAGAAAATTATGGACAATTGGTACAGTATACATTCCCATCGGGAACTATCGTCGAGGGACCTATGCAGGTTGAGGGTATAGTAAGTCAGGATATAGAAATAGGTCCACAGCTTAATCTTCTGTCTACAGGGGGGAATTCACAGGTTGTAAGAGGGAATATGCTGACTATACCTATAGAAGAGTCAATACTTTATGTAGAGCCCATATATGTTAGGGCAATCAATGCAAATGCACTTCCTGAGCTTAAAAAGGTAATACTATACTATAAAAACAGGGTGGTTATGGAGGATACTCTAGAAAAAGCTCTGGCTGAAATATTTGACATACCGGCTGATAACAAGCCCGGACAGCCTCAACAGCCGCAGCAGCCTCAGGCAGGAGAGCAGGAGGATGTAGCTGTATTAGTATCAAGAGCCAATGAGGTGTTCAGACAATCACAGGAAGCACTGAGAAGCGGCAATTGGGCAGAATATGGAACAAGACTTCAGGAGCTGCAGGATATATTAAGCAGACTGAATGCTTTGACAGGACAGGGAGTAAGCCCGCAGGCACCTGTACAGCAAGAGCAGAACATAGAGACACCTATACCGGAGACTCAGACACCGGGAACTGCAAATCAATAGGAGACAGGTGTCAGGTAACAGGGTTGTAGCGGAGGACCTGGGTGTCCTCCTTTGACCTTCCCATATTTGGGAAGGTTTTTTCACAAAGAAAAATAGCCCTGGGGGAAGGGCTATCGAAGTTGGTATTGTGGTTGTGTGGTGTTTTATCTTTTGTATAAGCTACTTATATTATTGTCAGACTTAATAA
>JAQZBM010000265.1 GCA_029238945.1 Clostridia bacterium | reverse complement strand
TAATGCTTAGCTTATAACCCTTCATTCAACTACCTCCCTTACTTTATATAAATATAGACGAGCCTATCAGCAATTTGTTTCATTTTATTTCTTCCACTTTATTTCTGCGTATCCAAACAAATGCAGGGTTTTTATTTTTCCCATTCAATCTCGATATTATCCGCATTTCTTATTATATCAGTATAGTTTGCATCTCTTCCGTTCAGCTTCAAGGAATAAATCCCTTTAACCTTTGTCAGATCTACGTCTATATAATTAAATATGTCTACAAACATCATTTTATCCTTACTTTGTGCAATGCGTATCTGCTTGCCATTGACGGTTACCAGCATTTCTTCTTTTGCCGCTGCAATCTCCTCTCGGGCCGGCGCAATGGTTTTCTCCTCTATGACTATGTAATCGCTATTATGTATTATACTATATAAATCAGCATCCTCACTATTAATAGTTACAAAAATATCACTTGTACTAATATCCAGTTTCTTTAGCAAATCCTCAATATTATTTATGCTGATTATGCTGATTATATCCTGGTCCTGTATCCTATAGTCTATGTCCTTGCTCTGTCCGTTAACAATTATAGTGGGAACCAGTGTTTTCTCTACTCCGTTGACATAGACAATCTTGCCCTTTTGGCTTCCAATGTAGTCCCTTATATATATTTCGGCGCTTCTGCCGTCTACTGCGGGGTCGATAATTATCCTGTCACCGTTTGAAAGCACTTTATCCAAAGAAGCTTTGACTCCATTTACAAATATTTGTGCAGGCTCTCCGGCTTCCCCCTTCACAGTTATCTGCTCAGAATCTAATATAAAGCTTATTGGTGCGCCCCTTCTGCCTATCAGATTTCTTGGATTAAAGCCTACCAATATCAAAGCGTCTGCTACAGTCAAAGCCTTTGAGTTAAACAGCTTTATGGCTTTATCGTTTACCGTAACAGTCAGGAAGTCCTTCTGCCTGTTTAGGTATGCAGTCATTGCTATACCAATTGGTGTTATAAACTCCGGTCCTGCCAGCTTTTTATCATTAATGCTGACGTCCTTTATAATTGAGGTTTTTCTGACTCCCACTCTCTCAACAGGCAGCTGTAAATTTTCTGCAATGCACTCGGTCAATCCGGGTACAAGGCTTCCGCCGCCTACCATAAAAACTGCACTTGGAGCTTTTCCATTGTACTCAACTATCTTAGCGCATATTTCCTTAGCCAGCTGCTGTACAGCCGGATATATAGCCTTCAAGACCTCTTCTGAGGTAACTTGATGAGATATGTCCATAATATCTTTGAATTTTATCTTACTTTTCTTGGAGAGACTTATCTTAATCTTCTCTGCTGCTTCAAAATCCAGCAAATATGTTTCTGCCAGCTTCTCGGTTATTTCATCCCCTGCGTTGGGAACCATTGCAAAAGCGAACACGGTGCCATTCTTTGTCAGAGCTATATCAGAGGTTCCTGCCCCAATATCAACCAAAGCGATATTGAGCAGCCTCAAATTGCTCTGAATACTTACATTTAATGCCGCTATCGGCTCCAAGGTCAGATTTGATACCTCCAGCCCAACTCTGGAAACTACAGAGTATAAGCTGTCTACAACTATTTTTGGCAAAAATGTAGCCAGCACCTCAATACCTATGCTGCTTGCCTTATGTCCCTCAAGGTTTGCGATAATGTTTCCATGCAAAAAATAGTTCACTACAGCATATCCGACACAGTAATACTGCAATCCATCCTCCTGGTCGGTTTCCTCAATCTCCATTTGTGCCTTTTGTATTGCTTCTATTTCCAAGCTGCTTATAGTCTCATTGTCCACTTCAACAGATGAGTCGGTCTTACGTTCAATAAACACCTTGTGAGTTTTCAAGGACCGGCCTGCAGCTGCAATGGATACGCTGTCAAGCTTCACGTCAAGCTTTTGCTCCAAGCGCTGCTTCACCTTGGCCACAGCCATTGCAACCAGCTCAATATCATGAACCTGCCCGTCATACATCGCCCTTTCCTTATGCTCCTCTATCTCATGAGCCAGTATGACAAATTTGTCCCCATCGTGATAGCCGACTATTCCAACCACCGATCTGGTTCCTATATCCATTGAAAAAAATAAATTCTGTGTCTCCATTGAACCTCACCCTACAAAAAATATTTACTCTTTTTGAGTAGATAATTTGAATTAAGCTGCTGATTTATGTAATATATACCTTCATTAAACATGAAATAGTATTCTATAACGATACAATAATTCCTTTATTTTTTTCTTTTTTTGACAGCTGCATTCAATTCTAAATTATACTATTGTTACCCCGTAACAAGATTCTTCGCATTAAGGAACGACTGGGAATAGGATGCATTTACTACCTTAGCATGTCATCCTGAACGCAGTGAAGGATCTTCTCATTGCGTTCACAATGACTACATACATTGGCAGTTGTAATATATTTAACTTCATTATTTTTACACATTATGTAAAGTAATCCGGATATGTCAAGGCAAAAAAGACCGTTGCTTCAAACAGCTTTAATTTGATGACTTTCAATTTTTATGCCTTGTTATTATTTTTAACTATGCTACTTTTTTCATGTTTATAAACTTACGAAAAACAAAACCTATACTATGACAAAAATCATTATATGAAGGGAGCGATTGTGATTATGACAAAACGTGCAAGAGGAATGATGCAGATAGGTGCAATGGGTGCTGTAGCAGGCCTTATGCTGATTCCGATTTTAAACACAAAAACCAGAAAACGAATAACTCGCTCTACAAGAAATGCATATTTCAGAGTAGCTGATTTTGTCCAAGACATGAAAGACATGACTGTAAGATAAAGGCTTGGTTTCTTCCAAGCCTTTTTTAATCACCCTTCAAAAACTCACTTTTCAGTATCCCCATCAGGATTTCATCGTAGTAGTCGCCATCAATATAAGCAGACTTTCTGGATCTGCCCTCATACTTGAAGCCGCATTTCTCATAGCATCTCGCCGCTCTGCCGTTAAACTCATATACTCTTAGAGCCACTCTATAGAGTCCCATTTTCATAAAGGCATATTCTACCAAGATGTTGACTGAATCAGTTCCATAGCCCTGGCTCCAATAATCCCGGTCGCCTATTCTTATGCCAAGCTTACAGCTTTTATCCTGTTCATCGATATCATAAAGCTGAATGGTTCCTATTGGTTTTCCATTCAGATTATCAATCATAAGATTCATGGGGTCGGAGCCAAAGCTTCTGCTCATGTTGTATTTGAGCTTAGAAGCACTAACCCTTCCGCTGCTCCATCCGGCCAGCTTATTCAGCTCATAATCATTGTACCATTCCAGCAGATAAGGCATATCACTGTCGTCATAGGGTCTTAAGATTACCTTCTCTCCGGTAATCAAATTTGTCTGACTGCCTTTTTCAACTACCGTCATAGAGCTTAAAAGCATAAATAGATATCTCATAAGCTTGTATGGCTTTGCTGCAAAGACATCTCTATTTGACAAAATATCAATTATTACTTTACTTTCAAGAACGAATTTCAAATTTATGCCGTCCCTGATGTTACTGTCTACAAGAAAGCCTTGGCTGCTTTGAAATATTGTATACTTACCTATAACCTTTTTATTTTCAGTTACAATCAGCCCATAATTCCCGTTTCCATAAAGTATTGCATTGATAAGCATAGGCTTAAAGATAGGGTATTTCTTGAAAAATACTCTGTATAGTTCCTTCAATACTTGTGCGAAATCTCCAATTTCCCTGACACGTAAATCCTGCATTTCATTTCTCCCTACCTATGATAAGGTATTTCTTAATAATAATATGGTTATATTTCCCCTTCGAAGGTTATATCAGTGTCCACCTCAACAAAACCCAGCTTCTTATATAGGCTCAATGCGCCTTTGTTGTCGCCGTATACATTGAGAGAAGCCTTGCTCAGG
>JAQZBM010000029.1 GCA_029238945.1 Clostridia bacterium | reverse complement strand
CGGCATACTGGCACAAGAATGCACTGGTAGAAAGCTGGTTTGAGGATAAAAAGCACCTGTTCAAGGAAGAAAGCAGACAGAAGCTTCTTGAACTGGGCGACCCGTTTTTTAATGATATCAATGCTCAAGTAGAGGCTGCAGAATCATGGGCAGACCTGACTGAGATAATGTTTTTCAATGATATATCCAACTATTTCAGAAGGTACACAGAACAGTTGGACAGCTCCTTAGAGAAAATATATTATATTTTTTATCTTCTCCATGTACCTGCAATGTCACAGCTTACAAACCACTTGCTGTATGACTTGAACAGAATTCTTATGGGTGTGCTGAAGGAACTGGACCAGACAGAGATGAACAGCTTCCTGGAGAACATCATCGGTCTGTTCGAGGAGCTGAAGCCTCAGCATATAAATACTGTGTTGGATTGCATTCTAACTCTGGGCAGAGGTGTAATCGATACAAAGGATCAAAGCACAATTTCCTTCTTTGTAAGCAAGCTTATCAACATCCCGGCGAGATATCAATAGGCAGCGATTGGCAGATACAAGTAAATACAAATCACATAAAGAACATCAGGATTTGGCTGGAGCTTATAGAGTACTCACCATCCACCTTGAAGGAGCTTCTTTCTGCGTTGATAGTTAATTTGAAGCTGGGCGGGATATTCATATCCGATACGGATTTATTCCAGCGAGATGTTACTAAGCTTTTGAATTCAAGTATAGCACCGGTGTATAAGCAGATAAAGCAGCTGACAAGGAATTTTCCGGTTTACTTCAAGGAAATCGGAGCTGAGGGCAAGCTTCGAGAGGTTACAACAGTGATGGATGAACTATCTTACAGGAAGGACAGGCTTATCCACTTTTTGAGGAAACAGGTTCATACAGAAAGCAACAACACACACGTGGGACTTACCAAAAGGATACTTGAGTTTTGGCACAATGGGGATATAGAGCCGCTGAAGCCTGTTATACCAAGCGATGTCTATGATTCCATAAATCTTAAAGGAGAATGGTTTACAGATATACACAGGCTTACAGTACAGCTCTGTGAGAAAAAGGAAGTAACACCGGAAAAGCTTCTGGAACTGGAGGAAGCTGAGATAGATGCAGCAATTGCAGAAATCAGCATTGAAAATGAGAGAGATAAAAAAAGACTGTCCTTGATAATACAGCTGTATAAGCTGCTTTTGGAGAAGTACTCTCTCGAGTCCGGCAACATAATTTCAATACTAAAAACCTATAGATTTTTCAGCGGCAATGATATCCAAAGCCTAAGCGAGCTTTTGGACGGCAGTGATGCAAAGACTGCACTGAAGGAAGTATTCAGGCAGATGCACTACCTCAAGAAGATTATACTGGATCCGAACAATAGTGAAGCTTTGGAGAATATATATTATAAGCGCCATATCGCGGTAGGAATTCCTTCGATGTACGGACAATACCTGGAGCCTAAGTTTGAAGCCTTGGGTCTTATGTTCAGACTTGAGAAGGTGGCTTCAAACCTGATGGAGAGGTTGGTTGGAGGTATCAGCTTTGACTATGTAACTGCAAAAACCATGAGAGACATGTATGATATTCTGGAGCTTTTCCAAGAGGGGTTGGAGCTGGATGGTATTGAAAACCAAGGCTTTAATTCCAACTTCCATATGCTTAAGTACAGCTTGACTTCTCCGAGCTTCTCTTTGTATCAATATATCAACATCTTTGAGTTTATGACACAGAACATAAAGGAAATCATAAACGAATATTTCCTGCGTGTTTATGACCAATCCTTGAAGATAGTTGTGAAGCAGCTGAAGGGAAGCGGCATGGAAGAGGATGAACTTAGAGAACAATACCTGAAGGTTTCTGAGAATTTCTACAGGGAGGTTCTGTCCTCGGCTTTCTTGATACAGCAGCTGGATAACTTTTTATCCAACATTATCAACAGCTTAAGAAACCTGGTGGAAAACCACACCAGCGAGTATATAAGCAATATGATGACCTACAACCCTGATATGATAGTCAGTTCCTTGTATAAGCCGACAGTGGAAATTGACAATCAGGTATTTTTGGGCTCAAAGGCGCACTATCTGAAGAAGCTGTATTCTTACGGCTTCCCAATACCGGAGGGCTTTGTGCTGACTACAGAGCTTTTCAGGCATAAGGACACTATATTGACTCATCCGTCAATGAATATGGAGCTTGACAGCATCATAGCAGCACAAATTCATGATATGGAGAAAATCACTGGGCTGGGCTTCGGAAACCCGGATAAGCCGCTGATGCTGTCGGTAAGGTCTGGTACTGCCATATCAATGCCGGGAGCTATGAGCACATTCCTGAATGTAGGACTGAATGATGAAATAGTGGAGGCTCTCAGCCATCAGCCAAACTTCGGCTGGACATCGTGGGACTGCTACAGGAGATTTATACAAAGCTGGGGCATGTCCTGCGGAATAAAGCGTGACGTTTTTGACAGCGTAATAATCCACTATAAGAGAAAGTACAATGTTGAACAAAAGGTGCAGTTTAACTCAGAACAGATGAAGGAAATTGCATTTGCGTATAAAAAGGTGCTGCAGGGCTACAACATACACATTGAGAAAGAGCCCTACAAGCAACTGAAGCAGGCAATTATAAGCGTAATAGAATCATGGTCTTCTCTTCGCGCAATATCCTACAGAGAGCACCTGCAAATTGCTGATGAATGGGGAACCGCTGTTATCGTACAGAAGATGGTATTGGGAAATATCGCTTTGAACTCAGGTACGGGAGTAGTATTTACACACGATCCCAAGCAAAACAAACCGGGGGTTAATTTATATGGGGACTTCACCTTGTGCAGCCAGGGGGAAGATATAGTTGCCGGGCTGGTACACACTTTGCCTGCAACTGAAAGTCAAAGAAATTCTGCATACAACGACTGCGAAATGTCTTTGGAAACCTCACATCCTGAAATATATAAAAGGCTTATTGAGCTGTCTGCGAAGCTCATTGATGAGTATGGCTTCAATCATCAGGAGCTGGAATTTACTTTTGAATCGGAAAACCCTGAGGATTTATATATTCTACAGACAAGAGACCAAAACATTAATAAGCAGGATAATTTAACAGTGCTTGATGTGCCTTCAGATAAGCTTAAGCATGCGTCAAGAGGAATAGGCATAGGAGGCGGAGCTATGAGCGGGCTTCTGGTATTTGACCGTGAGGATATTATCAGTCTCGGTGAGAAGTACCCCGATGCAAAATTTATATTGGTTAGACCGGATACAGTACCTGACGATATACCTATGATATTCCAGTGCGACGGTCTGGTAACCGGCAAGGGGGGAGCTACATCTCATGCTGCAGTTACTGCAGCGAAGCTAGGGAAGGTATGCATAGTAAACTGTAAGACAATAAAGGTTAATGAAGCCAAGAAAGAGTGTACGATAGACGGAGAGAAATTAAAGCCGGGAGATGTAATCTCCATAGACGGGAACTTAGGCAACATTTATATAGGAGAATATCCGACAAAGCTGTATGAATAGAACTATAGCATTAGTACCAGAAGAAGCCTCTATTTGCATGACAGGATATGTATAAGGAAAAATGAAATATACTGTATACATCTAAAATACGTAGAATATCGATAAAATAGCAAGCCAATTTATGTTTATGGTAGCTCAATGCTTTTAATGAGATATACTTTATTTGAAATAATAATGTAATGTGCTACAATAAAAAAGGTATTTAAATTATAAAGGAGTGCTAAAATGAATTCTACATTAAAAAATAAAAACCTGTTAGGTATTAATGGAATGGGGAGAATTGGGAAGCTGACCTTCTGGAATCACCTTGTAGTAAGACATTTCGACGGATATGTTTTAAATGCAGGCAGAGAAGTAGGAAAAAGCCTTAAGGATGTAATACATTTTCTGACTAATGACTCCACTTATGGCTCTCTGGATAGATTTTTATATGGATATACAGGCAAAAAATGCGAGGTTAAAATAGTTGATGAGACTGAAGGACTTCTAGAGTTTGACGGAATGCCGGTAAAAATTCTAAGAAGTGAAAGAAATCCAAGAAATATAAATTGGGCTAGAGAAGGCGTCAGAATAGTAGTTGAATGTACCGGAGTGTTTTTAGATCCTACAGTTCCTGCTGACAATCCGAAGGGAAGTGCCAGAGGTCACTTGGAAGCTGGTGCTGAGAAGGTAATCGTAAGTGCTCCATTCCAGATAAAGGACTCATCTTTGAGAATGCCGGATGACAGCGGACTATTCGTTTACGGAGTAAACCATGTGAACTATGATCCTTCCAAGCATCATATTTTATCATCAGCAAGCTGTACAACAACAGGCTTGGCTCATATGATGAAGCCTCTTCTGGAGACAGAAGAGACATCACATATTGTAACTGCATCAATGTCAACCGTGCACTCAGCTACAAACAATCAGGACATACTTGATGCTGTACCGGTAGCAGGTGCAAAGGATTTAAGAAAGAACCGTGCGGCATTAAATAATATAATACCTACTACAACAGGTGCTGCAAAGGCATTGGAACATGTTCTTCCGCAAATTAAGAACTTTGGCTTTATGGCTGACTCGGTACGTGTACCAACCAGCACAGTGTCCTTAATCGCACTTAATATAACCTTCCGCACAAAGCTGTCGGAAACCGGAGAACCTGTTATAAACAGAGAATTCATAAATGATATATATATGAAGGCTTCAGAAGGAGCTCAAAAGGACCTGCTTGTTTTCAGCGAGGAACAGAATGTATCAGCTGATTTCCAAGGATATAGAGCATCCTGCATAATTGAAGGACATGAGACGCATACAAGAACAGGCTTCCTTCAAGTGGATTCTGATATATTGGAGGAGTATGGAATTGAGAACGCAAAGGACGTTCAAATTCCGGTAACACATGCGAAGATATTCGGATGGTATGACAATGAGTTTGGAAGCTATGTAAACAGTTTGGGAAAGCTTACTGTTTATGTAGATAAAAATATGCTCTAAACTAAAATAGCTATCTATAAACAAATATACAAGACTCTCTTTGTGCAGTCACAGACTGCACGCTTTTTTTTTGGGACAAAGGGGACAGGTACCTTGTCCTTAGTTGCCGGTTTATAGTATTATAAAAATAAGAACATTGAAGGGGTTACTGTAAGGCAACTATATATAACATGCTAAATATATTGCAACCACCTATGCTGACATTCTGTAGGGAACGACCCCCGTGTCGTTCCACATTAGCGAAGAATCTTAACGGGTAACTGTGAAAGATCCTTCACTGCGTTCAGGATGACAATAATGTAGAATTTTAGTGCGTAAATATAGCCAGAGTAACAGGTTTGTCAAAAAGTACTATAAATAGAGCATAGTTTAGCGAATTATAGATCTATTTCGATTCTCAGGAGGGAGCTTTAGTGAAAAAAACGATTTTAATAGCTGTATGTTTTGTGCTGCTTATTTTTCTTTCAGGCTGCCGGCAGGAAGCGGCAGAAAAAAAGGAGATAGAGAATAAATCTACAATCATAACTGAAGAACAGCAGCAGACAGAGAAAGAACCGGAGGTAGAGGCTTTTAGTCCCAGCTTTATCGTACAGCCTATCGATGAGCAAATTGAACAGAGGATAAGCGGAGTATCCTGGAGGCAGGGCAGCCCGGTCAGTCTTGATGATTTAAGCTATGTTCAGGTTGCGTATTGGGGCTTTGATTATAAAGAGCATATGGGAGAGCTTATTGTCCATAAGGCTGTGGCTCAAGAGATTGCAGAGATATTTGAGGAGTTGTATGAAGCTAAGTTTCCCATAGAGAAAATAACACTTATCGATGAGTATGGAGCTGATGATACCAGGTCAATGGAGGACAACAATACTTCGAGCTTTAATTTCAGAGAAGTGGAGGGCAAACCAGGCAAGCTATCCAAGCATGCATACGGTTTAGCTATTGACATAAATCCTGTTCAAAACCCATATGTGTATAAAGAAGAGATATCGCCGGAAAATGGAAAAACATACACAGAAAGAGCGGATGCAAGAAAGGGTATGATAGAAAAAGGCGATGCGTGCTACACCGCTTTTACCAGCAGAGGCTGGACATGGGGCGGAGATTGGAAGTATGAGAAGGATTACCAGCATTTTCAGAAGGATATTGTAAATGGAAAATAATAGGAGGAGTTGGGACGAGGAACCTGTCCCCTTGTCCCAATAGAAAAAGAGCGGTTTTACCGCTCTTTAGTTTCCTGCGACTAATACGTTGTAAAGCATTACTGCTTTGGGACCGCTATAGTTGAGGGTCTCAAAGACTTCTTTTGCTACACATTGCTGCAGCTCTTTGGATAGATACATATTGTTATGCAAAGCATTTAAGTTTCCGGATATAGAACCGCCGCTTACGGTAGTTCTGGTTGTGCCGTCAAAATACCATCCAAGTCTTATCTCCCCTGCGAATTCTCCTGTCATAGGGCTTAGCTGAAAGTCTGAGAATGCCGCAATTTCAAGGTATGGTTCTGCACGCATTTCGCTGATTGTCTTGCTTCCTCCTTCGAATATCATGTTGTTTATTCTGCCGGTAGGTTCGACATTCAGGTAATGGCTGTATTGAGTTGTTCCCCAGTATTTTTGCAGTACACCGTCTTTTATGATGCTTTGTCTTGCCAGTGTAACTCCATCATTGTCAACGGGAGCTGAGACAGGCGAGTTTTTCACTGCAGGATCAAGAACCATATTGATTTTGTCACCCTTTATATCGCTGCCCTGTATGCTTTCCGACGGCTTTGCAGTGGAGATATGATTATAAACATGTTTGGCATTTGATTGTATATAGTAATGCTTCAAAAGCTCTGCTGCCGGGCTGCCTGTTATAATTACAGGGAAGCTTCCCAGATTGGGGGTAGGCTTGGTGTTTACCTTTTCTTTACTCATTTCGAGCATTTCCTGAGCTGTTCCGGATAAATTCTCTTCATCGAAGTCAGAGAACATAAGCTCTTTGTACAGCTCGATTTCCTCCCCTTCCTCTTTCCAGTTTGCAATGAATTCAATATGTCCGCTATAGCCCGTAAAGCTAATATTAATGCCTTTTGAGTTAATAATAGTTGTATCATTCTTATTCAGGAATATTTCAGCGGAATTTATGCAGCCATTTTTGAAGTTATCATATTTGTACAAGGCATCTTTTATTTTAGGCATCCACTCATTTAACGGCGCTGTATCAAAGCTGCTTTCTGCAGCTATCAATTCCCTATCAGAGCGGGAAGGAAGGGGGTAGTACTCATTCTTGACGAAGGTTGCAGCAAATACTCCTTCTTTAATAGTGGATGCAATTTCCTCGTCAGTCATTGTAGGAGGTATTTTAACAATAGAAGAACCTCTGTATTTACTGCCGTTTTCCTCAAAGTCTCTATATACGGTCACCTCGATATTTACTACTCTTTTTGTTCTTGGCATGTCAATTGCTTTCTTAATCAAGAAAAGCTCATTGGCTTCCGTAACGTTTTGAACTAGCTTCCAATCGCTAATGTCTTTATTTGATTTCAATATATCAATTATTCTATTTAACATTATCCCAACCTCGCTTTTGTCTTGATATACGGACCGCCGCAAGCATTTTTAACATATTCCTTGTAACCCTTGCCGCACATCCCGGAGCCCATTAGCTCCATGTCATCGGAAACCATAGAGATGTTAGAAAGAAGCTCTGGCACATAGCCTGTCATAATTATTGGAGAAAGAATTTTATCAGTAAGCTTGCCGTCCTTTATCTCAATACATTTTGCAAACATGCATTGAATACCCCAGTTTTTTGGATCCTCCATTCCGCTTAGGGAGTCAACCAGCATGTAGCCATGTTTTATGGAAGCTATCATATCTTCTACCTTATCCTTGCCTGGTGCTATGATTGTATTAGTCATTCTGGCGTAGGCCTTGCGCTCATAGGATTGCCTTTTGCCGTTTCCTGTTGGGGCAGTACCCAGCTTCAGAGCAGATAGAAGGTCAGAGATGCCTGTTTTCAGTATTCCTTTGTCTATGATTACGGTATCAGTACCTAAAACTCCTTCATCATCAAACAGGTACGATGATACTTGGACGGCGGCTTTGGCACCTTCGTGCATAGTAACAAGCTCAGAAGCTACAGGCTTGTTTATGTATTCCACTGCTTTTGCTCTGTCCTTTACAAACATATCCATTTCAACACCGTGGCCAAAGGCTTCATGGGCAATTATACCTGTTACATCGGGACTGCAGATTACGTCATAGGTACCGGGTACTATGGTGCCTGCACTCAACAATCTTTCACTTTCAATTGCCACTTCTTCAACATGAGGATTCATTTCTTCAATAATCTCAGCACCCTTTAGACCGGAGAAGCTTTTAAAAAGGTACTTGTTGCTGCTGCCGTTTGTCGTAAGAGCAAACAAATAGGCTTCACTCCATACATATGACTGCTCCAGCTCTTTTTTGGTGGATATAAAAACCTTTGATAAATGTGTAGTGTTGAAAATTACCTGATAATTAAATACTGCTTTTGAGCACCTCAAACCCCTATCTTTTAATTCAGTAAGCTTTTTCAGAATAACTTCTGAAGACACAGTTTGAGGCAGTATTTCAACTTCGCCGTAGAAATCAGCTTTTATGCTTTCCTCTTCGATTACCGGATAGCTTTCAAATTCAGAGCCTGCAAGGCTGACCTTGTAGCTGTCTAATTGCCGGGACAGATATGCAGCAAATTGCTCCAGATTATCCTCCGGCATTTCGTTGAAGGAGAATTCGCTGTAATTTGTGCCGTTATAAGCCCTAAGTACAAAACCTCTTTCAGTCCAGAACGAATCATTAACATCTATTGTGTTCTTAGTGACAGCATAATTCTTACCTTTAGTGTCACTTCCTAGAATTGAGACATAGCTATCTTTCTGTGATAGTATCTCTACTATTTTCTTTAATGAAGCTTTTGTTTGTAAGAGATACGGTGACATTTTAATTTTCAAAACAATCCCTCCTCACAAGATGTAAATTCTGTTTATTAATTTTATTTTAACAATTCACAATTTATCACACAACTGTTTTGTGAAAAAAATTAGATTAATATAAAAGTTCATATTCATATAATGTATAAGTTTTACAAGTTTCTTTATAACTGCGTTACAAAATGTATTCACAATAAAAACGGGTCGGCATGGAAACCGACCCCTAATGTTTTGTTTTTTCTTTTAATCTTTTCTTTTCTGAGTACATCAGTTTATCAGCAAGTCTGAATAATGACGGTATGTCAGTTGCATCCTCTGGATAACAGCTTATGCCGTATCCGAAGGTTATGCTCAGCAGGTCTAACCCGTTGTAATTGAAGGGTACTTCCCTGAAATGCCGGGCTATTTCTTTTATTATATCTGAAACCTCCTGTTTGCTCTTTCCCAGGTAAACCATTGCGAACTCATCGCCTCCGATTCGTCCGAAAATATCCGGCTTTTCTTCTATGCTTGCTAAATATTTTGTAAAAGCTACAATCAGCATATCGCCGGCTTCGTGACCATAATCGTCATTTACAGATTTCAGGTAGTTCAGATCGAAGGAGGCAAGGCAGAAGCTTTCGTTTTTCTCTTCTGCATGCTTATAGATGCTTTCCAATTGCTCTTCGAAATAAGCGCGGTTGAAAATACCTGTAAGACCATCATAGCGAGAGAGGTAAAGGGTTCTTTCGAGAAGCTGAGCATTTTTCAGGGCAACTCCTATTTGTTCCGCAAAGTATTTTATTATTGGCTTATGCTCTTCTGAGAAAGCATAATTGTCATCCACGTTATCGATATTAATTATGCCATAGAATTGATTGTCCAAAGATATAGCACAGCTGATGCAGGCTTTTAACTCGAAGCTCCTGCTTTCCTTCAAAGTAGTAAACTTATCCTTCTTAAGATTCTTATTAAATTTCTCTACATCAGGTATAATTATGGGAGTATATAAGTCCTTTGCATTATATTGAAATACCTCTTGAATTGTAAATCTAAAATCCTTCAGAGCTTCTATATTATAACCGTGCATTGCCTTATATTCCAGATAATTGCCGTTATATAGAAGAATGCTTCCCTTCTGAGCATTAGGTATTATCTCAATTGCTTTATCTAGTATCAACTGCAGTATGCTGTGAATGTCTCCCGAACGTAATATTGTGCTGGTTATCTCTACAATGGCATTGGCAAAACGACTGTTCTTCTCCAGAAGTTGATTGGCACATTTCAGCTTGTCAACCAGTACAGCCTGCTCGCGGTTGTGCTGCTTATAATGCTGCACGATTTTCTCTAAGGTTACATTTGGTACCTTTTCTGCCACAGAGCCATAGGTTATTCGGTTCTTTTGCGCACTGGAGACGGCTGCTTCATCAACCACATCGCAGTAGTATTTTTCTATGATGTTCAACAGGCTGTTGTAGGGAGCAATATACCATATGTGATATAGCCAAATGAGCACGGACAGAGCTATAGCCACTAAAGCGTATGATATATAGGGGTTGTAGTAATGTGTAAGTAACAGCTTATATAGTAAATCTGCATAGCCTATAAAAATAAGAAGCAGCACCATGCAGGCATGTCTAAAGATATGCAGCCCTGAATGATTCATTTTAGCCCCCCCCAAAAACAGACAGATTTTATTCATTATAATGTAATAATATACAAAAGTTGTCCTTATTTCAACAGCATATTCAAATTAATTTCTATACTTGTAGGGCTTCCGGATTATTGACTTAGACCAGTACATAGAATAGAATATTTAGGGGTTCATTACTAATTATAGCTATTTAAAAGCAGTGGGGGTTAAGTCTATGTATAAGTTAATGAAGGCTTTGCCTAAGGGCTACAAGGACATCAATTCACAAAATATGTACTACTATATATTAAATGGTATTTTGTTTACATTAGTTACCAATCTTTACAAACCCTTTGCCCAGAAGTTCCTTTACAGGGTAGGGGGTGCAGAAACCCATGTTTCACTGTATAATTCACTTCCCGGATTAATAGCACTGTTTGCCATAATCCCGGGGGTATTGTATATGTACAGGGCAGTAAGCAAGAAGAAAATGCTTTCAGGGACTTTCTTTCTAAGCAGGTTCATTATACTTTTATACGCCGTAGTTCCTTTTGTACCCAGTCAGCTTCAACCAATAACCTTTGTCATCATTACAACCTTGATGAGCTTCCCTGAGTCGGTTTCGACAACTGCACTTCAGAGCTTTACGGCAGATGTATTTGATGAACGCAATAGAGCCAGGGCGATTACTGCAAAAAACAAGTACACAACCTTTGCAAGTCTTATATCACTGATTCTGCTTTCTCAGATATTAAAGGTTTTAGGCACCACTAATGAGAAAGCAATTGCAGTATATCAGATATTCTTTGTACTGGCTTTTGTAGTGGGATTATTTGAGATATTTACCTTCAATAAGATGAAGGAGACTACCAAAAGCGAGCAGGGCAGTATAAACCTTAGAAAATCGCTGAAGGAGGTTTTCGGCAATAAAGCATATCTGGGGTTTCTTGCATGCTCTCTGACCTTCCACTTCGGATGGCAGATGGGCTGGCCTCTGTTCACCATCTACCAGATTGACAACCTGAAGGCAGATGAAACCTGGCTGACAATACTGAGCGTAACCTCAAGCATAGTAATGTTCTTCAGCTTCAACTACTGGAGTAAATTAATAGAGAAAAAAGGGAACAACTTCGCTGCTGTCCTGACTACAATGGGTATGGCGGCAACTCCGATATTATATATACTATCTCGGAACCTGTATGTACTTACAGTGTCAGGCCTTATAATGGGCTTTTTCACAGCAGGCACCACAACAGTTATTTTGAACTATCTCCTGGAGGTATCACCTGAGAAAAACAGGATAATGTATGTAGCTGTTCACGCCACCTTGACGAATGTAACACTGTTTATAGCACCGTTGATTAGTGATGTGATACTAAAAGCAAGCAGCATATACATAGCCCTGCTGATAAGCGGTTTGTTCAGGTTTATAGGCGGCTTGACCTTCTTATTCAGAAGCAGGATGATGAAGGCAGACTATAGTTTAAAGCTATAAAAACACAGCAATGCTGTGTTTTTTTATACAGCAAAATAGCGGTACATTATATTAGCAAGTATGTTATAATTTAGTACATAAAGTAGAGTTTTATCAGATATTTATATATAATGTCGAAGGTAGGTGCGGGATTATGGGGGGTATCGATGAAGGAATAGACAAGTCACATGAACTTATTGAGCTTTCTTCTAAGCTTGTTGAAGTAGAAAATTGGAATAAATACCTGGAGCAGGCGGTCGGCAATAGGACAAAGGCAGTCAGAAACCTGCTGGATAATGTTGGCCAAGGCTTGATGACCTTCGGCAGGGACTTTTTGATTCATAAGGACTATAGTGCGGAATGCATAAGGATATTTGGTGAGCTTCCGGAAAACAGACCTTTTTCCGAATTGATTTTCCCTGACAATGAAGATGAATCAGGCTTTGTAAATCAAGTGCTGCATGAGGTTTTTAAAACAAATGATACACTTAAGACTAAGGTTTATCTGTCTATGCTTCCAAAGGAAATCAAGCTGGGCTCAGATTTCATCAATCTGGAGTATAAGATTATAGACGATATTACAAGCTCTGATGAAAAGTCTGTAATGGTTATACTCACAAAGATAACTGAGAAAAAGCTGCTGGAAGACCAACTGAGGGAAGATGAAAGTATAATCAGAATGGTTGCCAATGTAGCAGGTAATTTCAACAGCTTTATGGAAGATGTGAAGGAATTTCAGTACTTCTATGGAAGCAAGCTGCATGAAATTCTTGACAGCAACAGAACGGTTGCCGAGATGTATGGAGAAATATACAGGTATATACATACCTTCAAGGGCGGCTTCAGCCAGTTCGAGATGTTTAATTCTGTTGAGAATCTGCATTCAATGGAAAGCGCTCTGTCTTGTCTGTCAGACAGTATAGAAAGCTTTACCCTGAAAGACTTTAGGTTATTTGTATATTCTTTTGATATCATAGACTTTTTGGAGAAAGACACAGATTTGCTAAAGGAGAAGCTGGGAGCACACTTCTTCTCAATCGGAGATAATATTCAGGTGGAGAAGTCCAGATTAGCTGATGTTGAGCGAGAGATTATGGAGATTTGCTCTCCTGTTGAATGCAAAACCTTGCTGCCCGTGCTGAAGAGTCTTAGATTCAAGTCCTTGAAGGAGCTTTTGAGCACATATCCTGAATACACGGTTAAGCTTGCAGAGAGACTGGAGAAATCCATTAATGTTTTTGCCATTGAGGGCGAAGATATTTATGTTGATAACGAAAAGTACGGCAGCTTTATAAAATCCTTGATTCATGTGTTCAGAAATAGCGTTGACCACGGCTTTGCTTCGGACGGTAAGGTAGGCAATATAAGCTGTCACATAGGGGCAGCAGCTGGCTATGCAGAAATAGTGATTGAGGATGACGGAGCAGGGATTGATTTTGAAAAAATCAGGAAAAGCGCTGTGAAGTATGGTCTGTATGATGAAAGGCAAGCTGAAGTACTGGAGGAGGACATATTGCTGTCCTTGATTTTCAGAGAGAATTTCTCCACTAAGGACTCTGTTACTGATATTTCGGGAAGGGGTATGGGTCTGTCTGCAGTTAAGGCAGAGATTGAGAAGCTGGGAGGAAGGCTTGAGGTATATACCGAGAAAGATAAAGGTACTAAGCTGAGCTTTCTTATACCGCTTATGGATGTAGAGCAAATAGCGCATTTGGAGATGGAGGAGTTTGCGGAACCGGTTATGAACACTACCTTGGATTTTCTTCAGGAGCATTTCCAAAGTAACTTTTCAGTAACTGAAATCACTCCATTCAGCAGCAGCAGCTTCAATATGAAGAATTATACCGCCTTCGTCACTATTAAGGGATTATTTGACGGAAGCTTCGCAATCAGCATGGATAACAGCATAGCGGCGTCTCTGCTGAAACGCATGCTGATTGACAATATAGATCCTCATATGGAAACAAAATATACAAAGGATGTAATCGCTGAATGTGCAAATATGATATTGGGGAATTCCATAAAGAGCTATCCGAATATACAGGAGCTTATTATTATTGGTACTCCAAATGTCATACACAGCACAGGCAATGAAATAAGCTATGACGGGAACTTGATAAAAGGTTATGCTATAGAAACGAATCAGGGAACTGTTTTGATAAGTATAATTCAGTAGGAAAGAAGGATAGCAATGCAAAGAGAAAAACTTAAGCAGGCAGCTCAAATTATTAAAAATGAGAATATCGATATGTGGCTTACCCTAGTCAGGGAAAGTGCTATGAATAATGACCCTGTTTTGCCAATTATATCTTCGGTGGATTTTACAGCCCTATCGGCGGTTATGGTTACAAAAGACGGCAGGTCTGCAGTTCTTGCCGGAAATAATGATGCTGAGGGCATCAGACAAACAGGTATTTATGATAAAATAATCGTTTATGGTGATGACTTCAGGCATGCTCTTGCAGATATGCTTGATAAGAACCATGTGTCTACCTTGGCAGTAAATTACTCCATAGAGGATGTGGCTTCTGATGGCCTCTCCCATGGACTTTTCCTGCTTTTGCAGGATGTTATAGAAATTTCTGCTTCAAAGCCGAAGCTGATATCAGCTGAAGTAATAATCAGCAAGCTTAGAGGTATAAAGTCACAGACAGAAAAGAAGCTTTTGATTCAGTCCATAGAGACAGCAGAGAAGATTTTTCAGGATGCCAGGGGATTTATAAGAGAAGGCGTGACTGAGAAGCAAATACATGAGTTTTTCACTGCCAGAACGAAGCATTATGGAGTTTTACCTTCATGGCAAGCCTCACAGTGTCCGGGCGTAATGCTGGGGCCGCAATCGGTTCCCGGACATAACGCACCCACAGAGATAACAGCCTGCAAGGGTGATGTGATGGATATAGATTTTGGAGTGCTTCAAAATGGATATTGCTCCGACCTTCAAAGGACTTACTACATACTTGGGGATGGTGAAGACAGGGCTTGTGAAGAGGTTCAAAGAGCCTTTGATACTTTGAAGGAAGCAATAAAAAGGACAAAGGAATATATGAAGCCCGGTGTAACAGGAGAGGAAGCTGATGCTGCTGCGCGAAGCTATGTTGTTTCTCAAGGCTATCCCAGCTGGAATTATGCACTGGGTCATCAGGTGGGCAGAATGGCTCACGACGGAGGCATGGTGCTGGCACCGAAAAAGAGTCACAATAAAAGCCGTGTAGAGCAGCCCATGGAAGAAGGGATGGTCTTTACCCTAGAACCGGGAATAGCAACCTCCAGAGGCTATGTAGGCTTGGAAGAAATGGTGTATATAACACGAAACGGTGCAGAATTCTTAAGTACACCGCAGCAGGAGATATATTTACTCGCTTCTGATTCTCCAGAGCATCAGGGATAAAAATATGTTTGCAATGCAGACCTTGGGGAGGAATATAGCCATAAGCTTCCTGTAGAGTTTGGAATTCACATCCTTAGCGGTAAAATCCGTATATAAAATTGACAGACTCTTAAGGTCCAGAAGCTCTATATCCTCTGCCTTTCTGCTGAGAAGAAGAGAACTCAGGATATTTGTGCTGCTTGCCGAAGTACTTTCGGCTTTAATTACGTTATAGGACTGCATAATTTCTTCGACAAGTTCATCCCAGGTATACTCCCTGAGCCTGTTAACATCAAAAACCTCTGCCGTGATTTCAGCGGCAGCTTGGACGAGATTCTTCGAGCTAAGCTTACCCTTAGCATATTTGTGTATAGTTCTAAGAAGAGGGTAGCTGATTATTTTGTTTGAAGCAGCGGAATTTTCCTTTAAGTCCAGCATGGAATCCAATATTGACAGCTCCTCACGACTTAGAGGGCAGCTTAGTCTGACATCCTCTGAGGAGGTTTTTATATAATATCTCTTACCTTCATACACTCCAAAGCTTTTCAGAGCATCCAAATATCCCATAGATATGCCTTCACTGCATGCATCACCATTAAACTCAAGAGTTCCGCATAAGGGATCTGAATTTTTTATATATTTAATGTTCAGACCTTTCGTATTAATTCTTCTTACTCTTCCTATGCCTGACACGTCTACAACAATGATATCCTTTACGCCCTTTTGCAGCATTAAGGATATGGGGATGTTATCATAGATTCCTCCATCGATAAACCTTTTACTGTCAATCTCCAAGGGTTGGAAGCCCGGAAGGGAAGCACTTGCAAGCAAATAGTCAATAAGCAGTCCTTCGGGTATCTGATCCTTAAATACTGTTACAGGCTTGAAGTCAGTCAGTGAAAAGGTTACAAGGCCAAAATCCATAGGAGACCTTCTGACGGCTGATTCATTTATATATTTAAGCAGCATCTGCCGCAAGGGTGTAATATCCAAACCTCTGTTTTCAATGATTTTGCGTGCTGCAGGGATTAATTCCTTCAAGCTAAGCTGTTTTGCATCGGAAAATACATTGTTCTCAAGGTTTATCACGCTTTGCATATCAAGAGTAGTCCAAAGCCTATAAGCAGAGTCAAAATCTCCCTGCGCCATAATGGCACCGTTTAGAGCACCTACAGAAGTACCGACTACGGCACATATAGGTACATTAAGCTCCAATAAAGCCTTCCATACACCTATTTCGTAGCTTCCCTTAGCCCCGCCTCCACCTAATACAATTCCATATTGTGTCATATCTGCACCTCAAATATTAGTAATTTATCTTTATATATACCTATATTTAGATTATACGTAACTATTAGTAAAAAATCACTGTATAATTGTTTTATAATATAGTTAAAAATAGTATAATACCATGAGAAG
>JAQZBM010000264.1 GCA_029238945.1 Clostridia bacterium | reverse complement strand
GGTAACAGGTAACAGGGGTGAGCAATATTCACTTTTGGAATTTTGTGTAGGGGTCGGTTTCCATGCCGACCCTATAAAATAAAAATATTTTTAATAAAATCGCACGTAGAAATACGTGCTTTTTTCTTATCTGTTAAATAATTTCCTGTTTTATTCAAATAATAATACTTGAACGGACATACAAAGTCAGAACAGGAGCGTGATAGTTTGAATATATATGATGATTATTTCAGGATGGAGATGCCTACAACACCGCCGCCTGAAAACCCAAATGCAGGTGTTGACAAACCTACAGAGGCGGTAAAAGAGCTGGGTGTTCAAAAGGTACCGCAGGCTAAAAGCAACATTCACTGCATACCTATTATAGGTCAGATTGAGGGGCATGTATTACTGCCGCCTCAGCAAAAGGCCACCAAATATGAGCATATTATACCTCAGATACTTGCAGTTGAGGAAAGCCCGGAGATAGACGGACTGCTTTTAATTTTGAATACTGTAGGCGGAGACGTAGAAGCAGGCTTGGCTATATCTGAGCTGGTTGCCAGCATGAAGAAGCCTTCTGTTTCCCTGGTATTGGGCGGCGGACACAGCATAGGAGTTCCCTTGGCTGTCTGCACCAGATATTCCTTTATAGCACCTACAGCTACCATGACTATACACCCTATCAGGATGAATGGCTTGATTATTGGTGTTCCCCAAACCTTTGAATACTTCAACAAAATGCAGGAGAGAATTATTAACTTCATAATAGCCCACAGCAAAATGAATAATGCAATTCTGAAGAAGCTAATGTTTACTACAAGCGAGCTGGCAAATGATGTAGGAAGCATTATCGTAGGCAAGGAAGCTGTAGGGTATGGTCTGATTGATGAAATAGGTGGTCTGAATCAAGCTATGACCAAGCTGCATGAACTGATTGAAAGTGAAAAGAAGACAACGAATATAACTAACTGAATTTGTATATAATATAAATGCATGTAAAAATCCAAAAGAGCCAAATACCGCAGCAATAGCAGGTTGCAGCGTGTTTGGCTCTTTTCTATTATGTTGTGCCTTGAATAGACTAGTATAAAGAATCTAAAGTATGTATAATAAAAATAGATGTAACGTGCTGAATAATTATTAAGAAGTACAGGTGATAAAATGAGCAAGACAGTAGTAATTATGGAGGCTCCGGACAGCATAACAAGTATAAATCAGATAAGCGATGAGCATCAGTATTTTCTAGGTGCCTTCGGGGAAGTTATTGGCATGCTTAAGCAGGTATTTCCACAGGGAGATTTCTCGGATCCTACAAGCATAGCCGTGCATATGGAGCAGGGTAATATAAAGATTGATATCAATAAGCATACTCCGGTGCAGAACTTTATAATAACCTCTGACGGAGAGCTGCCCTTAGGCGAAATAATGAAGCTTTGTAAAAAGACAGGGTGGAGAGCCTTAGATACCGACTCAGGGTTGTTTCTGGATAAGGTACAAGCAAAGGAGACACAAAGAAGCAAAAGCTGGTGGAGATTCTGGGAAAAGTAAAGATAGCAGGACAAATCCGCCTAAAGCGAAGGACTCGATGTCCGGAGCTTTTTTTGTGCCGTGTAAGGCTTGTCCCCTAGAAATTGTTTGCAACCATGGTTTTTTAAGGTATAATAACAGGTAGAAGCATTGAAATTCAGGGATTTATACATTAGTACGATTTATTAAAAGCATAAAAATTGGTGGAGGTAGAATATGCCGAAGAAGAAAAAGCAATATCAAATACAGTATGACATAATTGGCGTTTTGCTGATAATGCTTAGTATATATTTTTACATAAGTTTATTTAGCGTTGATTCAGGATTTATTGGCAGTGGAATTAAATCAATATTATTGGGAATATTAGGCTTAGGTGCATATGTCTTCCCGGTAATGGTAGTGATTCTGGGCATTGCTGCCATTTATATGAAGAGCGAGATTAAGCTGAATCATAAGTACTATGCATTGATACTTTTCACAGTAGCAATGCTGATTAGTCTGTACATAGCAAATTTGAACATGGATAACTTTGCAGGAGATGGACAGTCATGGACAGACCATATAACAAGCTCCTACGACATAGGCTGGCATGACAGCAGAGGCGGGGGAGCTCTTGGTGCTGTTATCGGCTATGCTCTTGTAAAGCTTTTCGGCAAGACCGGTACTATAGTTTTTACTGTAGGATTGTTTATAATAGCTGCCCTCATGTTCACAGAAACACCATTTAAGGCAGTGCTGGACTATTTGAAAGCAGTATTCATGGAGATTATGGCGAGACTATCTGCAATGATGAAGGGTGCAAAGAGTCCTAAGCAGAAGAAGACTCTAGGAGAAGAAGCAGAAGCTTTTATAAATAGCGGACTTATAGTAAATGAGCAGGAAAAGATAAATGAAATGGACAAGAAAATCAAAATCTTGGATTTTACCAAGAATTTTGATTCTAATTTCAAGGTGGATGCGAAGGACTCTCAGCAGGACAAGTTAAAACGTATGGATGCAGCAGAGACGGAGCATCATAAGGTCAAATCATTGAAAGAAAAGAAGCAAGCTGAAGAAGAAGGCATACCGACTATAGTACCTGAAATTAAGCACTATGCAGGCTATGAGCTGCCTCCAACCAGCCTTATGAATATGAATCAGGATAATAAGGCTGTAAATACCAAAAAAGAGGTTATAGGCAATGTAAAGGTACTTGAGGAGACATTGGGCAACTTCGGCGTCAGCGCCACTGTATCGCAAGTATCTGTAGGACCTACTATAACAAGATATGAGCTGTCCTTAAGCCCTGGAGTAAAAGTAAGCAAGATACTGAGCCTTTCAGATGATATATCTTTAAGCCTTGCCTCGGCAGGAATTAGAATTGAAGCTCCTATACCGGGCAAATCTGCAGTAGGCATTGAGGTGCCGAACAAGGATGTTACTATGGTCTACCTGAGAGAGGTTCTGGAGTCAGGTGAATTCAAAAGCAGCAAGTCCAAGCTGGCCTTCGCCATAGGCAAGGACGTGGCTGGAGCAAATATAGTAGCTGATTTGTCAAAGATGCCTCACCTGTTGATTGCAGGTGCTACCGGCTCAGGAAAAAGCGTATGTATAAATACCTTGATAGCTAGCATACTTTATAAAGCTTCGCCCGAAGAGGTCAAGCTATTGATGATTGACCCGAAGGTAGTTGAGCTTAGTGTATATAAAAACATACCTCATCTATTGATACCGGTTGTTACAGATCCCAAGAAGGCAGCAGGAGCATTGAACTGGGCTGTAGTTGAAATGACGGAACGCTACAAGAAATTTGCTGCAAACAATGTTCGTGACATAACAGGCTACAATGCTTTAAACAAGGAAGGCGTTGATAAGCTGCCGCAGATTGTAGTTATAATAGATGAATTGGCTGACCTAATGATGGTATCTCCGGGGGATGTAGAGGATTCCATATGCAGACTTGCACAGATGGCTCGTGCTGCGGGAATACACCTGGTAGTTGCTACCCAAAGACCGTCAGTAGATGTAATAACAGGACTTATAAAGGCTAATATTCCTTCAAGAATATCCTTTGCAGTTTCTTCTCAAGTGGATTCAAGGACTATACTTGATATGGGAGGAGCAGAAAAGCTGCTTGGCAAGGGGGATATGCTTTTCTACCCTGTAGGAGAATCAAAGCCTGTCCGTGTACAAGGAGCCTTCGTTTCAGAGAAGGAAATTGAGAGGCTGGTAAATCATATAAAAGAGCAGGTACCGCCCTCCTATAACGACGAAATAATGAAGGGACTGGAACAGCAAGAGCAGAGCAAAGAAGACGGGGATTTCGAAGGAGAAACTGATGAACTGCTTCCCTCCGCTATAGAAATGGTTGTAGAGAGCGGTCAGGCATCTATCATGATGCTTCAGCGCAGACTGAAGATAGGCTATAGCAGAGCTG
>JAQZBM010000263.1 GCA_029238945.1 Clostridia bacterium | reverse complement strand
CTCTCCATTCATATCGACAATTGAAAAATCCTTTTCGCTCAAAGTACCGAAGCAGGTTCCGCTTCCTGTTATGAATATGTTCCCCTCATGAAGAAAGCTCATATTGGCAGATGAACCTGTAACCTTGCCTCTCTCAAACAAGCTTTTAGCAATCCAAATCGCTTCTCTAATTTTCGTTTCAAGATTAGCCATTTGCGTTCTCCTTGGTCATACTAATTGCTCTTTCAAAAAAGTCTCTTTGACCAAAATTGCCGGATTTCAGCACCAGCCTCAAACTTCTGTTCTTCAGCGGTATCATTATAGGCACTCCCGGAGCTATGCTTTCACCAACCAGGTATGAATCATATCCCAGAATCTTTGTCACAGCACCCGAAGTTTCTCCGCCCGCTACTATAATTCTGTCAAAGCCGTTTTCAGAAGCCTTCTTAGCCAGATATGCCGTAGTTTGCTCAAGTAAGCCGGATACAATGTGAGAACCTGCCTTCTGAGCCTCTTTTACATTCTCAGGATTGTCTGAGCTGTAAACTAAAACTGTATCTTCACCAGCTGCTTCAACAAAGCTCCACAGTTCCTCTTTGGTCTGTGAGCCTTCCATCAAAGCCTTCGGGTCAATCTTTATGTATTTTCCATGTCTGCTCTTGAAGTCTTCGATTTGCCCCAAGGTAGCCTTTGAGCAGCTGCCCGCCAGCACTATAGCTCTTCCTGCAGCCGGACTTGTCAATTTTTCACTTTTAGAAGCCATAGTCTCGGTATATCTATAGCTCAGTTGAGTCATAAGACCAGAACCGCCCGTAAGAAGCTGTAAGTCTCCAAAAACTTCTACTATTTTATCCGCATGCTTCTCCTCGCTGTAATCCGGGATAACATAGAAATGCTCTTTATCGCAGCCAAAAGCTTCTATCACCTTCAATATTTCTTCCTTACTCTTCTCCAGCATCTCAGAATTAATCTTCAGACTTGAGTATTTACCTTGAGGCTCCATAAGCTTGGCGATATCCGAATCCCACATAGGAGTCAAAGGATGATCCTTCATATGGGTTTCATGAAGAGGCACACCGTTTACAAATAAATGGCCGTTTACAACCGTTCTTCCGTTTACAGGAAGTGCAGGGCACAATATGGTGTATTTTATATTGTATTTTTCTAAGGCACTGTCAACAATAGGTCCTATATTTCCTTCTTTTGTAGAGTCAAATGTCGAGCAATACTTTATGAACAATTGCTCTGCGCCATTTCTCTTAAGCCATTCGAGAGCTTCCATAGTATCCGCCACAGCCTTTGAAGTCTCTTCAGTTCTGGTCTTCAAAGCAATTACAACCGCGATATCTTCATCAAGGTCAAGCACGTCTTCCTTGGGAGTTCCATTAAATAAAAGTGTTTTGATTCCTTCGTTTGCGAAAAATGATGCTGCATCACTTGAGCCGGAGAAATCATCTCCAACACAACCTATGATAATCTTACTCATTACTTTGTTCCTTTCTGCTTAATCCAATATATAAAATGTATTAATTCTACTAGAGCACATATTCATGATAGTTTTATCAAAAACATGTGCTCTATATGGTGTAATATATTAATCTATTCTTAATCCAGACTTTTACACATTAACGTACCAAAAACATTGTTACCGCAGGCACGTATGTTATCAATAACAATACCCCAATCATAATGCCCCAGAAAGGCAATAGCTTCTTTGAGAGCTTCAGTATCGGAACTCCCGAGATATTGCTGGAAACGTACATCGCTGTTCCTACCGGAGGAGTTAATAATCCGATAGTCAGGTTTACAACCATTACCAAGCCGAATTGTACAGGGTCTACTCCCAGTGACGCTGCTACAGGAGCAAGAATCGGAGCTAAAAGCATTATAGCCGGACCGCTGTCCAAGAACATTCCGGTGATTAATAAAATAAAATTGATGATAAGCAGCAATAGAATCTTATTATCTGTAACACCAAGAAGTGCTGTAGTAATTTGTTGCGGTATTTGCTGGCTTGTCAGCAGCCAGCTGAATAATGAAGTCGCAGCAATAATTGTTGCTATAGTTGCAGTGCTTACTGCAGCTTCAAACATTATTTTCGGCAAGTCCTTTACCTTTATTTCCTTGTATACGAACATACTTACCAGTAAGGAATATGTAACTACAACAGCTCCGCCCTCTGTAGCAGTAAATATTCCGCCTCTGATACCGAATACGATAATGAAAGGCATCGCCAAAGCCCAAATGGCTTCCTTAAAGCTTTGCCATTTTCCCTTTATACTTACTTTACCTTCTTTAGGATAGTCATATTTCTTTGCTACATAATAGGAGTAGAGAAGGAAGCCCAGTCCTATTAAAACTCCGGGTACTATGCCGGCAACGAATAAGTCACCAATGGAAGCATTTGTTGTAACACCATATATAATCATAGCTATGCTAGGAGGAATTATAAGTCCGATACTTCCTGATGCTGCAACCAGAGCTGCGGAAAAACCAAGGTCGTATTTTCTCTTTGTCATTTCCGGAATCATAATAGTTCCTATAGCAGCAGTGTCCGCTACCCCTGAACCTGAAATGCCGCCCATCATGATGCCTGTTATAGAAACAACGTGAGCTAATGAACCTCTGATATTTCCAACAAAAGAAAGAGCAAAGTCAACGATTCTTCTTGTTATGCCGCCATATCCCATAATTGATCCGGCAAGCATGAAGAGAGGAATCGCCATCAATGGGAATGAATCCAATGACGTGAAGAATCTCTGAGCAAGCAATACTATTGGATAGTCAGCATGGAAAATAGCGCCTATTGATGCTAAGCCCATTACAAATCCTATAGGTATGCCGAGAATCAGAAAAACCGCAAATAATCCGAATAATATTTGACCCATTATGCCAATTCCTCCTTTTCCTTAGATTCTTGATTTCTAAATATCCTAATCGTTTCACTCAAAACAAAGTAAAGTAATATTATTCCTGATATAGGAATAACCACATAAACGTACTGCATTGGAAGCTGTAATGTCGGGCTTTTTTGTCTCATGCCTACCTCGACAAGCTTAAAACCGCTAACAGTCATACAAGCTCCAAAGAAAAATATCAAGCCGTTATTAACCAGCATCAATGTCTTTTGACTTACACCTGATAATTTCTTTACCAGGATATCGAGAGCTACGTGAGAGCCCATTTTTACTCCAACCGCCATTCCCAGGAAGGACATCCAAACGAAAATATATCTTGCCAACTCTTCTGACCAGGTAAACGGTCTGCCAACGATATATCTTGAAAGAACTTGAGCGGTTACAATGGCTGCCATAGCAAACATGAGAATAGCGCATGCATAAAACAGAACTTTATAAATAACTTTGTCTAATCTCTCCATTATTAACCTCCAAAATATAAACTAAAAAGGGAGCGGAGTATCACTCCTTACTCCCTTTCTTTACTCTATTTTATAGTTTCAAGAATCTTATTATAAAGATCAAAGTCTACAGTTTTTGCGAAAGCTTCATGAGCTGTCTTTGCTGCTGCTGCAAACTCAGCAGTATCAGGTGTAGTTACTTGAACACCGCTTTTCTTCATATCTTCAAGTATTTCATTTGTCTTGTCCTTGACTAATTGATTTTCAAAATCTGTTGCTACCTGAGCTGCATCTGTTACTATCTTTTGTTGTTCAGGTGTAAGCTTTGAGTATGTCATCTCACTCATGGATAAAGTTACATACTCATATTTGTGGTTTGTCATAGCCAGGTATTTTTGAACTTCATGGATTTTTCCGCTGTATATGAATGGAATTGGGTTTTCTTGAGCTTCTATTACATTTTGTTGTAAAGCTGTGTAAACCTCGTTCCATGCCATAGTTGTTGGTGAAGCTCCCATTGCCTTCCATGATTCAACCATTGCCTTTATTTCAGGAAGTCTTATTTTTAAACCTTGTATGTCTGCTAATG
>JAQZBM010000262.1 GCA_029238945.1 Clostridia bacterium | reverse complement strand
AGCCCATCGGAAGGCGTGCCCTTGCAGCCATTTTGGACAAAAGCGAGAGATGGGTTAGAAGTGAATTGGATATCCTAAAGGCGCAAGGCTTAATCGATATCCAAGCAGCTGGAATGACTGTTACTGATGAAGGAAAAGTTTTAACAAACAAGTTTAGAGGCTTCATCGCTGAGCTCAGGGGTATTACAAGTTTGGCTGACGAGATAAAAGAAGGCCTTGGTGTAATGGATGTAATAATCGTTCCGGGAGATACCGAGGCAGATTGGGAGACCCTTAAGGATATTGCCAAATCAGCCTTTGAGTACTTGGAGAAGCGTATTAGGGACGAATATATAATTGCAGTGAGCGGAGGGTATTCGGTACTGGCAGTAGCGGATAACTCCCATAAGCTAAACGCAAAGAACCTGACTGTTGTACCTGCAAGAGGAGGCATAAAAGCCGACTTAGAAAGACAGGCAAACATAGTTGCAGCAAAAATGGCTAATAATATAGGATGCAGCTATCATCTGCTTCACTTGCCGGATAATATCAGCGAGAATATGCTGAACAACATGATGCCGGATCCCGATATTGGCAGAGTAATACAGTACATAAGGAAAGCTAATATTTTTATTTTTGGACTGAGTTCTCTGGAATCCATCTCAAAAAAGAGAAAGTTCTCTGCTGAAGAGATGGAGCAGCTACAAGGATTGGGTGTTAAGGCGGAAGCTTTTGGATGCTACTTCGATGGCAAGGGAAAAATCGTACATAGAACCGGCAGCATAGGTATAAGTCCGGAGGATTTGAAGAATATAGAAGTAGCGATGTGTGTCGGCGGAGGCGTTTCAAAGGCTGAGCCAATAATACTGGTCAATAAGGGCAGAAGTAATCACGTTATTGTTACAGACGAAACGGCTGCTCATGAAATTATAAGGATATTAAAGGAGGATAATTAAATGGGAATTAAAGTTGGAATTAATGGGTTTGGTCGTATAGGAAGACCGGTTTTCAAAATTGCACAGGAGAAGTTCGGAAATGACGCAGAGATAGTATTGATAAATGACTTAACTAGTCCAAAGACTCTTGCACATTTGTTGAAATATGACAGTTCATATGGTGTATATGATAAAGACGTAAAGGCTACAGAAAACTCCATAATTGTAGATGGTAAGGAAATTCACATATCAGCAGAAGCTGATCCTTCAAAAATAAAGTGGGGCGAGTATGGCGTAGACGTTGTTATAGAATCAACAGGAAGATACACAGATAAGGAATCCGCTATGAAGCACATTGCAGGAGGAGCAAAAAAAGTAATTATAAGCGCACCTGCAAAGAACGAAGATATTACAATTGTAATGGGTGTTAATGAGCATCAATATGACCCAGAAAATCATGTTGTTATATCAAATGCATCCTGCACAACAAACTGCCTTGCACCTGTAGCAAAGGTATTGCAAGAAAAGTTTGGTATAGTAAAGGGCTTGATGACTACTGTACACTCATACACAAATGACCAAAGAATACTTGACCAGCCTCACTCAGACTTGAGAAGAAGCAGAACAGCAGCTGCTTCAATAATTCCTACAACTACTGGCGCAGCAAAAGCAGTAGCTTTGGTGCTTCCTGAGCTTAAGGGCAAATTCACAGGTATGGCAATGAGAGTGCCTACACCTTCAGTTTCTGTAGTAGCTCGTATCACTTGACTTCAAGGGAAATCCACACTCATCCATAGTTGATGCAATGTCAACAATGGTAATACAAGGAAACATGATAAAGGTAGTTTCTTGGTATGATAATGAGTGGGGCTATTCCAATAGAGTGGTAGATTTGGTAAAATATATAGCGACTAGATAAATTGCACTATTGCTTCTACATCTTCTTGTCCCGGCTGCATAATTTCATGCAGACCGGGCAGAATTTTGAGAAACAACATAAATGGGAGGGCTATTTGTGCTGAATAAAAAGACTATTGAGGATTTTGAACTCAAGGATAAGAGAGTATTAGTCCGAGTAGACTTCAACGTACCACTGAATGAACAGGGTCAGATTACTGACGACAGAAGAATTACGGAGGCTTTGCCGACTATCAACTATCTTCTGGAGCATAAGGCTAAGGTTATACTCATGTCTCACATGGGCAGACCAAAGGGAAAATTCAACGAAAAGTATTCACTGAAGCCTATTGTTGAAAGGCTGAAGGAGCTTGTCAATGCAAAGGTTACATTGGCTGCTGATGTAATAGGTGAAGAAGTTAAGCAAGGGGCATATTCCTTGCAATCTGGTGAAATACTTGTATTGGAAAACGTAAGATTCTATGAGCAGGAAGAAAAGAATGACCCTGAATTTGCGAAGAAGCTGGCTGAGCTTGGCGAGCTATATGTAAATGATGCTTTCGGAACAGCTCACAGAGCACACGCTTCTACTGCAGGAGTAGCAAACTACCTGCCTTCAGCTATAGGCTTCCTGATAAAGAAGGAAATCGATATAATGGGCAAGGCGTTGACACAGCCTGACAGACCATTTGTAGCTATACTGGGAGGCGCAAAGGTTTCCGATAAGATAGGGGTCATAGATAATCTTTTGGATAAAGTAGACACACTGTTAATCGGAGGCGGTATGGCTTATACCTTCTACAAGGCTAAGGGCTATGAAATAGGAACATCCATACTGGAAGCCGACAAGGTAGAGCTGGCAAAGGAAATATTGAAGAAGGCAGAAGCAAAGAATATAAAGCTGATGCTTCCTGTAGACAACGTAGTTGCTCCCGAGTTTTCAAATGAAGTTCCCTATAAAACAGTTGATTCAGATAAGATACCCGCTGACCAAATGGGCTTGGATATAGGCGAGAAAACCAGAGAGATATTCTCTAAGGTGATAACAGATGCAAAGACTGTTGTATGGAATGGACCTATGGGAGTGTTTGAAATGCCTAACTTCGCAAAAGGAACCTTTGCATTGGCGGAAGCTATGTCAAAGTCAAAGGGTACAACGATTGTAGGCGGAGGGGACTCAGCTGCGGCAGTAGAGCAATTGGGCTTTGCCGATAAGATTACTCACATATCAACAGGAGGCGGTGCTTCCCTAGAGTTCTTAGAGGGCAAGGTATTGCCGGGTATAGATATAATCAACAATAAATAATGAGGTGAAAGACATGAGAGTACCACTGATTGCAGGCAACTGGAAAATGAATAAAACACCAAAGGAAGCACTTGAACTGGTAAACGCATTGAAGCCTTTGGTGCAAAATGCTGCGGCAGAGGTTGTAGTGTGCCCTACCTTCGTTGCACTAAGCGACGTGCTTAAGGCAGCAGAAGGCAGCAACATCAAAGTAGGAGCACAAAATATGTACCATCAGGACAGCGGAGCATATACAGGTGAAATATCACCGGTATTTTTGAAGGCAATGAACGTAGAGTTTGTAATCCTGGGTCACTCCGAAAGAAGACAATACTTCTTGGAAAGCAATGAGGAGATAAACAAAAAAGTTGCTTCTGCTCTAAAGCATGGATTAAAACCAATACTCTGCGTAGGAGAAACCTTAGAAGAGCGTGAGAAGGGAATAACCTTCGATGTTATAGGAGAACAGGTGAAGAAGTGTCTGGCTGACCTGCAGCAGTATAACCTTGAGGACGTGGTGGTAGCTTACGAGCCTGTTTGGGCTATCGGTACAGGCAGAACTGCTACAAAGGAAGATGCTAACGAGGTTATCGGCTTTATAAGACAACAGCTGAAGGAAGTTTTGGGTGAAAAGCTCAGCGTGAACACCAGAATACTTTATGGAGGCAGTGTAAAGTCTTCAAATATCAGAGAGCTTATGGAAATGCCGGAGATAGATGGTGCATTGGTTGGCGGCGCAAGTCTGGACGCTGCCGAATTTGCCAAAATAGCTATTTATTAGTTATAATAAAATAGCAATTCATATAAACACTTTAAGAGGAGGAAAAACAATGACAATTATTACTGATGTTTTTGCAAGAGAAATACTTGACTCAAGAGGAAATCCAACAGTCGAGGTTGAGGTTGAATTAGAGAGCGGAGTTATAGGAAGAGCAGCGGTTCCTTCAGGTGCTTCCACAGGAGCATTTGAGGCAGTAGAGCTAAGAGACGGAGATAAGTCCAGATACTTAGGCAAAGGTGTTCTGACAGCTGTTAACAACGTAAATGAAATTATCGCACCTGAGCTTATTGGCATGGATGCTTTGGACCAAGTTTTAATAGATGAAAGAATGATAGAACTGGACGGCACTCCAAACAAAGGCAAGCTAGGTGCCAATGCTATACTTGGTGCATCACTTGCAGTTGCACATGCAGCAGCTGAAGCTTGCGGCCTTACTTTATATCAATACATAGGCGGAGTAAATGCGAAAACTCTTCCGGTACCAATGATGAACATAATAAACGGTGGAGCACACGCTGACAATAACGTAGACTTCCAAGAATTCATGGTAATGCCGGTAGGAGCTGAAAGCTTCAGAGAAGCATTGAGAATGTGTGCCGAGGTATTCCACAACCTGAGAGCCGTACTTAAGGCAAAGGGCTACAACACAGCAGTAGGCGACGAAGGCGGTTTCGCACCAAACCTTACATCAAATGAAGAGGCACTTCAGGTAATAATAGAGGCTATAAACAAAGCTGGCTTCAAACCGGGTGAAGATGTTTTCATCGCTATGGACGTAGCAGCTACTGAGTTATATAAAGAAGACGGCAAGTACCACCTGGACGGCGAAGGTGTTGTAATGAGTTCAGAAGAGCTGGTTGATTTCTATGAGAACCTGATAAGTAAGTATCCTATCATATCCATAGAAGACGGTGTATCAGAAGAGGATTGGGAAGGCTGGAAGCTTGCAACTGATAGACTTGGCAAGAAGGTTCAGTTGGTTGGCGACGATTTATTCGTAACTAATACAGAGAGACTTTCAAGAGGCATTGAAAAAGGAGTTGCTAACTCAATACTTATAAAGGTTAACCAAATAGGTACATTGACAGAAACTCTTGATGCTATACAAATGGCAAACAGAGCAGGCTATACAGCAGTTGTTTCACACAGATCCGGTGAAACAGAAGACACAACAATTGCTGATTTGGTTGTAGCAGTAAATGCAGGACAGATTAAAACCGGTGCTCCATCAAGAACTGATAGAGTTGCAAAGTACAATCAACTGCTGAGAATTGAAGAAGGTCTTGGTTCAATGTCAAAATATTTAGGCAAAAAGGCATTCTTTAACTTAAAGTAAACTACTCAAAAAGGCTGCTTGGATAAACAAGCAGTCTTTTTTGCATACTAAAATTGTTAACTTTATTTGATACAATTATTGTATTTTATACGTCTTTATGTTAAAATTCTTTTATGATGAAACGTAAACTACATAGGTAGTGATTTTTTACATTAGTTTACTAATGTTACGGGTTTCACTTAACTTAAGAGGGAGGTGTGTGTAGCGATGAAGATTGCACTCTATGTCGTTCAAATATTAGTATGTCTTGTTTTGATAGTAAGCGTTCTATTACAACCGGGTAAAAGCGCAGGTTTATCAGGGTCTATAGCTGGGGGAGCAGAACAGCTATTTGGTAAGAAGAAGGGTAAGGGCTATGAAGAGCTTGCATCAAAAGTAACAACAGTTACAGCAGTAGTATTTATGGTTCTATCTATA
>JAQZBM010000261.1 GCA_029238945.1 Clostridia bacterium | reverse complement strand
ATACCATAAAAAGTGAGGAGAGATATGCATGGCTATTAGAAACATTCGAAAAGATAACGATGAAATCCTAAGAAAAATATCTAAAAAGGTTGAAGTTATAGATGACAGGATACTAACACTTCTGGATGATATGAAGGATACTATGTATGAAGCAAAGGGAGTTGGTTTGGCAGCTCCTCAAGTAGGCGTACTGAGACGTGTAGTGGTGATTGATGTGGGAGAAGGGCCCATTGAACTGATAAATCCTGTGATTGTTTTTGAGAGTGGAAAGATTATTGATGAGGAAGGCTGTCTCAGCCTGCCTGGCCGCGATGGTGCGGTTGCGAGACCGGAGAAGGTCATTGTCAGGGCTCAGGATAGAAATGGCAAAACCTTTGAAAAAAGCGGAACAGATCTGCTTGCCAGAGCCTTCTGTCATGAAGTAGACCACTTGAACGGAATATTGTTTATAGACAAAGTAATACCACAGGAACAATTGGAGAAAAAATAGGCTTGGCAGAAGGGGTGAACAAAAGATGAAAGTTGTATTTATGGGAACGCCTGATTTTGCAGTTCCTTGCTTGCAAGCCTTGATTGATAATAAGCACGAGGTCTTAGCGGTAGTTACACAGCCGGACAGACCGGTGGGAAGAAGCAGTAAGCTTATGCCGACCCCTGTCAAGGAGAAGGCTGTACAGTACAATATACCTGTTTTACAGCCGGATAAGATAAAAGCGCCGGAGGCTGTTGAGGCACTGAAGGCTTTGCAGCCTGAGGTAATTGTAGTTGTTGCTTTCGGACAGATATTATCCCAGGCAGTGCTGGATATACCGCCAAAGGGCTGTATAAATGTCCATGGTTCTCTGCTGCCGAAGCTGAGAGGTGCAGCACCTATACAGTGGAGCATCATAAACGGAGATAAGACTACCGGTGTGACAACCATGTTTATGGACAAGGGCTTGGACACAGGTGATATGATACTCAAAAGGGAATTTGAGATTTATGAAGATGATACCTATGAAACCCTGCACAATAGGATGTCCGGTATAGGAGCAGAGGTATTGATAGAGACCTTGAAGCTGATAGAGGAAGGAAAGGCTCCTAGAACACCGCAGGAGCATGACAAGCATACCTATGCGCCCATGCTGCAAAAGACTACAGGACATATAGACTGGTCAAAGTCTGCCGGAGAGGTATACAACCTGATAAGAGGTACATACCCTTGGCCCGGCTCTTACTCCACATATATGGGTAAGAAATTCAAGGTGTTTGCCAGTGAGATTTATGAGGAAGAATCAGAGAACAGTGAGTACGGCATTATAAAGGAAGTCGGCAAGGATTACCTGCTGGTGTCCTGCGGCAAGGGTTCACTGAAGATACTGGAGCTTCAGTTTGAAAATGAAAAACGGATGGGTGTAGAAGTATACCTGAGAGGACATAATATAGAAATAAACACAAGGCTTGAGTAGGAGGTAATGTCTTATGTATGGATACGGCTGGGGCTTTGACCCGACATTTATATTATTGATACCGGCACTTATATTTGCAGCTTACGCTCAAAATAAAATAAACTCTACATTTAACAAATATTTAAGGGTCAGAAATTCCTATGGCTATACAGGTTTTCAGGTAGCCAGGACAATCCTTGACAACCATGGTCTGCAAAACGTATCTATTGAATTGGTCAGAGGACATTTGACAGACCACTATGATCCGAGGAACAGAGTTTTAAGGCTTTCAAACGAGGTCTACAACGGCAATTCTCTGGCATCTGTCGGAGTGGCAGCCCATGAGTGCGGTCACGCAGTACAGCATCAGGAAGCCTATGCACCGTTGACCATCAGAAATGCCATAGCACCTATAGCTTCTTTCGGCTCACAGGGAGCTTGGCTTCTGGTAATAGCAGGACTGTTTTTTGGATGGATGCAGCTTATAGATTTAGGCATACTATTCTTTGGTGCGGCAGTAGTGTTTCAGATTATAACCCTGCCTGTAGAGTATAATGCCAGTCGAAGAGCAATAGCAGTACTAACAGAATATAATCTTGTTCCCGCAAATGAGGTTGAGCCTGCACGGAAGGTGCTTAGCGCTGCTGCGCTTACATATGTTGCTGCTACAGTGACAGCTGTTTTACAGCTGGCAAGGCTGCTGCTTTTAAGAGGAAGAAGAGATTAAAATTAATCGCATAATATGAAGGAATGCATTGTCTTGTACTGCATTCCTTTGATATTAATATAAGAACTGAAATATACAAAAGATGGAGTTAATATATGGATAAAAATGTAAGTGCCAGAGAGGCAGCTGTACTTATAGTTCAAAAGGTATTAAGGGAAAATGCATATTCAAATATTGCTTTGAGAAGGGGATTGGAGCAGAGCAGTTTAAGCAGAGTAGATAAGTCTTTGGTAACAGAGATAGTGAATGGAACTCTGAAGAACCTTATAAAGATTGACTGGATAGCTTCACAGTTTATAAAGATAAAGCAAAACAAGCTGGATAAACAAATACAAGATATTATAAGAACAGGAATATATCAGATAATGTATCTGGATAGGATTCCTGACTCTGCTGTCTGCAATGAGAGCGCCAATCTGGCAAGGAAGCTTGGCAATGAGGGCGCGGTAAAGTTTGTAAACGGAGTCCTCCGGAACATAAGCCGTTCCAAGGACAGTATTAAGTATCCAGATAAGGAGAAGGAGCCGGTGCAGTTTCTCTCAGTTTTCTACTCTCATCCTGAGTGGATAGTGAAAAAGTGGCTGGAGGATTACGGTTATGACTTTACTGAGCAGCTTTTGGCTGCCAATAACGAGGTACCTCACTTCACAATAAGGGCAAACAGATTGAAAACTGACAGGGAGAGTCTGAAGCAGATACTCCGGCAGGAAGAGATAGAATACAGTGACGGATTGTACAATGAAGAAGCTTTATATATAAAGGGCACATCTTCAATTGAGGAAAAGCAGTCCTTTAAGGATGGGCTTTATCAGATACAGGATGAAAGCTCTATGCTGATTGGACATGTTTTGGACCCGAAGCCAGGAGAGCTTATAATAGATGCCTGCAGTGCTCCCGGAGGCAAAGCCACACATGCTGCTGAGCTTATGGGAAACAATGGGATAATAATTGCCAGAGATATTCACAAGCATAAGCTGGAACTGATACAGCAAAGCTGCCGCCGACTAGGCATAGATATAGTGAAAACACAGCTTTTCAATGCCAAGGATTTGGATGAAAGCCTTGTGGACAGGGCGGACAGAGTATTGCTGGATGCACCCTGCAGCGGCTTGGGGGTTTTAAGAAGAAAGCCGGATTTGAGATGGAAGAAGAGTCCTGACAACTTCTCAGAACTGTCAGAGCTTCAGCTTGAAATTCTGCATACCGTAGCAAGATATGTGAAGCCGCAGGGCGTGCTGGTGTACAGCACCTGTACTATAAACAAAAGCGAGAATATTGATGTAATAGAACGCTTCTTGGAGGAGAACAGGGAGTTTTATCTTGAGGATTTGACAGGCCTAGTACCTGCAAACCTGGAGTCAGGCACCAAATCCAAGGGCTATATTGAAATATTTCCCCATATACATGGTATAGATGGCTTTTTTATAGCCAGGTTAAGGAGAAGATAAGTAGAAATGCTGCAAAAGAAAAATGTGAAGGACTTTACCCTTGAAGAGCTGGAGGAGTATATAAAGCAGAAGGGGCTTCCAAAATTCAGGGCTGGCCAGATTTTTGAATGGATATACAGGGATGTAGATAGCTTCGATCAGATGACGAATCTGCCAAAGGATTTGATAAGTCGTCTCAAAGACGAGCTTTTTATAGGCAGGACAGAGATAGAAGTAAAGCAGGTTTCTCAGGAGGACGGCACCAAGAAGTACCTGCTTAAGCTGGAGGACGGAAATGCAGTGGAGGCTGTGCTGATGGAGTACAGCTACGGTAGGACGATATGCATCTCCACTCAGGTAGGCTGCAGGATGAACTGCTCCTTCTGTGCTTCAGGGATTGGCGGTCTTACAAGGCAAATGACCAGCGGAGAA
>JAQZBM010000260.1 GCA_029238945.1 Clostridia bacterium | reverse complement strand
GTACTTCCAAAAAGCTTTTTGCTGCAGGATCTCTTTCAAATACTGTTCTGACGTCTTCCATAAATGATTTCATACTACGTCCCCCTTAATTATTCTAAAATATTTAAAAGCTTTTATGCCTTTTTGTCTTCTCATGCGTCTTTAAGCAAACAAAAAACCTCTTTATATAAAACTATATAAAGAGGCAGTTATTTCTGCGGTTCCACTCTTACTTATACTCGTAGGATACAATCATATCCCTGCACTATAACGGGTGCCACCGTTTAAGCTTACTTTCCGCTTTTGCGGCTTCAGCCAACAGCTCATGGACGCACTTTCGGCAAATATGTCTAAGACTGCTTTCAGCCAATGGCAATCTCTCTCTGAAGAAATATTCTCTGCCTACACTTTCCAATCTTCGCTTTTAATTCCTAGTACTTTACTATGTTTTCATTATATTTTATGTTTTATTATATGTCAATAGAAATAAAATGATAAATAAATATTTTTTTCAAAATTATATAGTCACTGGTCTCTGGTCACTGGGACTTGGGCAGGTGCTGTGGGTCAAGATCCTTCGCTGTGCTCAGGATGACACTCTTTGTATAAGAAGGAAATTTGTTATACTGTCACCTACGGGCAGCTGTGGGCAGCTGCCCCTACTAGAGACCAGCGACTAGTGACTAGCGACTCATGACTGACGAAGTCAGTCATGCATTCAGTGCTCCCAGCTCCTGCTCATCAATGAACTGGTTGGTGTACAGGTTATAATAGTAGCCTTTTTGCTTCATCAGCTGCTTGTGGCTGCCTTGCTCCAGAACCTTTCCGTCTCTTATAACAAGTATCCTGTCAGCAGACCTGATAGTTGAGAGCCTGTGAGCTACTATGAAGCTGGTCCTGTTTTCCAAAACTTTCTGTATTGCCTCTTGAATCATGTGCTCTGTTTCGGTATCAATCGAAGAGGTTGCCTCGTCCAGTACAAATATTCTTGGGTTCGCCAGTATCGCCCTTGCAAAGGATATAAGCTGCTTTTCTCCTGTAGAAAGTCTGCTGCCGCCTTCTCCCACCTCGCTGTCGTAGCCTTTTTCAAGCTTTGATATGAAGTCATGGGCGTTTACCAGTCTGGCAGCGTTTACTATGTCCTCATCCCTGGCATCCAGCTTTGCATATCTGATATTCTCTCTTATGGTTCCGCTGAACAAATGGGGCGTCTGAAGCACATAGCCGAGATTTGACTGAAGCCATGCAATAGGCAGTGTCCTGTAATCGACTCCATCAACAAGGATTTCTCCTTCTGTAGGCTCATAGAAACGGCACGCCAGGTTGACAATGGTGCTCTTCCCGGAACCTGTCTCTCCAACTAAGGCGATTGTTTCTCCTGCTTTTACATCCAGGCTGAAATTCTCCAGCACCTTTTCCCCATCCTTATAGGAGAAGCTTACATTCCTGAAGGTAATGTTTCCTGCTATATCCGGCCATAGCTCCCTGTTGGAATTGAAGACTTCTCCATACTTCTCCAGAACCTCTTTTGAATCCACTATATCCGGTTCAGTATCTATCATTGACAGGACTCTTTCTGCAGACGCCTGCGCCGATTGAAGCTCTGCAAAAATCCTTGCCAGCTCTCTCACCGGCTCAAAAAACTGTATGCTGTATTGTACAAAAAGCACCAACGTTCCGAAGCTTAAGGCAGTAAGCATTACTCCCTGACCGCCGCGCCAAAGCACCAAGGCTGTGCCTATGCTGCCAAGAGCCAGTACCAGGGGAAGATATACCGAAGAAAATATTGCCGCTTGAACCGAGGAGGAATACATTTCTTTAGTCAGCGTCTTAAATTCTTCAAGATTCTTCTCTTCTCTTACCAAGGTCTTTGTTGTTTTAGCCCCTGATATCCCTTCGTTGAAGGCTCCGGTGATTTTTGAGTTCGTTTTCCTTACCACCCTGTAAGCCTTTAAAATCTTCTGCTGAAAATACATGCTTAAGAATGCTACTACGGGCATTACAGCCAGACACAAAAGTGCCAGTTTCCAATTTATAATCAGCATGACTATGGCTATGCCAATCATCATCATTGCTCCCCAAACAAAGTCTACCAAGCCCCAGGCTATAGTCTCCGAAAGACGGGCAATGTCCGAGGTCATCCTTGCCATAATCCAACCGACTGCGGTCTTGTCATAATATGAAAAGGATAACTCCTGCAATCTCTTGAAGCCTATTCTCCTTATGTCATAGCACATTCCCATTTCTATCTTTCCGGCAATAGATATTAAAACATAAGCATTTGCTGCTTGTATTATTACAAGTGCAAAATATCCCATGGCGAAACCCTTCAAGCCTTCCAGAGTATGTGAAACAGCAAAATTATCTATGGCATACTTGGTCATAAGAGGAAATATTACATCTATACCTGCTGCACATATCATGACAAAACCAAGTGCCAGCATTAATTTCTTATAGGGTGCTGCATATCTTAAAAGCTTTCTCCATAGACCAAAATCAAAACGTTTGGTGTAGTCCTGCTCCTGATTTACCGTCATATTATCAACTCTTTTCTAATTATATATTTCTCTGCTAAGACACGCTCTTCTGTATGTCTTCATTTATTTCCTCCTCAAGAGCATTTTGTATGGACCAGATTCTCTGATAAAGTCCCGGCTTATTTATAAGCTCTTGGTGAGTTCCTGTCTGCACTACCTTTCCCTCATCCAGCACCAATATAAAATCTGCTTCACAGAGAGTAGTTATTCTATGAGATATGATAAAGGTTGTTGCTTTCTTTTCCCTGTGTTTCAGCGCCCTTCTTATTGAAGCATCGGTTTCTGTGTCAACGGCACTGAGAGAATCGTCAAATATAAGAACAGGAGTGTTGAGAATAAGAGTTCTGGCTATTGCTACTCTCTGCTTCTGACCACCGGACAGGGTCACACCCCTCTCACCTACAAGGGTCTCATAGCCCTTCTCAAATTCCTCTATGACATCATGGACAGATGCTATCCGGGCTGCATCATATATATCATTTTCAGTCACATTTTCCTTAGCCAGTCCTATATTATCTATTATAGTCTTGGAGTATAGGAAGGGCTCCTGCAGTACTATACCGATATGCTTCCTAAGCCATTTTTTCTCTATTTTTCTTATATCTGTCCCATCAATTGTAATTGAACCTTCTTTGAAGTCATATAGCCTTGGCAGCAGGTGCATCAGGCTGGTTTTGCCCGAGCCTGTAGGTCCAAGTATTGCTACAGTCTGCCCCGGCTTTACCTTAAAGGAAACATCTTGCAGCACCTGAGTGCCTTCATTATACCCAAAGCTTACGTTCTTAAACTCTATGGCGCCCTTTATCTTAGGCTGCTGTTCATTATCTGCCGGCTGCTCTGCAGGCTGCTCCAGAATCTCTTCTATTCTTTTCAATGAAACCATGGTCTTGCCGAGATTGGTCAGTATTCTGCCCATCTGTCTGACAGGCCACAGCAGCATACTTTCATAGGTAGTGAAAACTACCAGGGTACCTAGTGAAATATTCCCTATGGAGGTCCAATAGGAGCCAAATACCAGTACCATGCCTATCTGAAGCATACAGAGAAAATCCGAAACGCACCAGTAGCCTGCCAGAAGCTTTATCAGGTTATAGGTCAAGTCTCTGTACTCCACATTCTTATCATCAAATTTATCTATTTCATAGCTCTGTCTTGCAAAGGCTCTGACCACCCTTACTCCTGTCAGGTTCTCCTGCAGCACTGTAGACAGCCTGCCCTCCGCTTCATCTGAAGCCTTGAAGGCCTTCTTCACCTTCATGAAAAACATTATTGCAAAAACAAATATAATGGGTACTACAGCCATTGATATAATTGTCATCCTGACATCCAGAGAAAGCATAATTATAAGTGCGAAGGCAAAGCCTGTTCCTCATGCTTTTAACTGTGGATTCGGTTGCCACTGCGGACCATTTCCCCTTGAAAAATGTGAATACTCCATTTGAGGCAGACAGCATTATCAAAGCTATACCGCATATCCAGAGATTTCTCGCCAGCACGCCTGTTCCGCCGATCTTCTCTATGGCACTGATTATTAATGCCGGCGCATTTATTTCCTTTCCTCCAATGATGGAGTCCAGGGTCAGACGTATGACGAGGGGTGTTGCATAGGTGAACAGCGTCGCAATACCGATGCTGATTATTGCCCCGAGGTACAACAATCTGTTGCCCTTCATAAAACCCCATAGTAATTTTAGTCTTTTCATGTCAATCTCACGCTCCTTTGATGTAATCTTGATGTCTTTACACATTAAAAGCCGTAGGTACCTTAACACCTACGGCTATAACAGTGCAAACAAAAAGCCATAGGCATCATACACGAAACCTACGGCTCTATATCCAAATAATTTATTGGTATAGTATGCTTAAAGGCCGTGTACTATATATTCTATCGAAGCTAAATCTACAATTCCCAGCGACGGAATTTCTAAAATAATTTTTTCTCATAGTCCCACGACCTCCTTTCTAAAATTTGGATGTTTCATATAATTATATTCCTTTACATGCTAACTTACAACTACTATTTACAATTTGATACATAAATGTAATATTAATATTTGCCTCTAGTCACTGGTTAGCGAAGAGCAAAAGAAAAGGGTCAGCATGGAAACCGACCCC